>MFOT01000012.1 GCA_001782475.1 Candidatus Levybacteria bacterium RIFCSPLOWO2_01_FULL_38_21
CGCAGAAGGTGATTGCACTGTGTAATATGCTTGGAGAGCTCTACCAAGTTGAGTAACGGCAGAAATTCTGGTTGTGTCCCGTGCTCTTGCAAGTTGCTCTGCCGGATTTACTGCCAGAAGTACTATTGCCGCTAAGACTCCTAAAACTGCTATAACGACGAGAAGTTCGATGAGAGTAAAGCCTTTAGAAATTGAAAAATGAGAGATGAGAGATGAGAGATGAGAAAGTTTCTTGAGCAGTCTTTTCATGTATATATTAAGTATGGACATATTAAAAACCATTTGTCAAGGGGGCAAAATGAGGCTATTTGATAGCAGAAATCAAACTATAAATCGGTGTTATTACCGAAATCATTAAAAAAGCAACGCCAAGCCCCAAGGTTACCATAATAAACGGTTCAAGAGCTGTTGTTAGCAATTTAACCACCTGTTCTGTTTCTCTTTCAAAGTATTCTGAGGCTTTTAAAAGTGTCTCGTCAAGCTTACCTGTCTGCTCTCCGATTTTTACAAGCTGCACCAAAAGAGGAGGAAAGAGAGTATAATATGACATAGCATCTCCAATTGTTACTCCGTTTTCTACTCTTTTCGCTACATCCGTAACCGCGTTTTTATAGTGGACATTTCCCAATGTTTCGGATGTTTGGACAAGGGAATCAACTACCAAACTTCCGCTTGCTACCAAGACACTTAAGGTTCGAGACAACTCTGTAAGAATGACTTTTTTAATAAGATTTCCAAAAATCGGAAGTTTTAGCTTAAAATCATCTACGATAAGCCTTCCCGCTTCTGTCTTATACCATCTTCTATACAAAAATATCGATAAAATTACTAAGCCAATTACAAGCGGCCAAGAAACTACAAAAAATCCCGAAATGAAAATAATAACTTTGGTAGCAAAAGGAAGCTCTATGTTCAAACCTTTATAAAGATTGGCCAGCTGAGGAATAACAAAGGTCATCATAATAAAAACCACAACTATCATAAGCGTAACAACAATTGCCGGATAAAAAAGCGCGGCTTTTATAGTATTTTTCAGTTTTTCCTGCTTTTCCAAATTATCCGCAAGCCTTAGAAGAGCTTTGTCCAAAAGCCCCGCACCTTCTGCAGATTTGATAATAGACACATAAATTGGAGAAAAAATATCAGGAAATTTTGAAATCGCCGAAGAGAAATTTTTTCCTTCTTCGATGTCGTTCATAATACTGCCGGTAATCTCTAACATTGTCTCGTTTCCAAACTGCTCCTTAAGGATTTCCAAGGATCTTATAAGAGTAAGGCCTGAGGAAAGCATGGAAGACAACTGTCTTGTAAACACAATTAGATCGGAGTTTTTTATTTTTCCAAAAAAGGGCAGATTCTTTAAAAAATTATTTTGGGATTCTTGGGTGATGGTTATTGGTACAAGATTTTTGCTTCGAAGATACAAAGCCGCTTCATTTATGTCGTTTGCATCGACCAAACCGCGTATGATCTTGTTATCTTGGGTTATTGCTTTATACCGTAGTCTCATATATTAGCCGACAAGTCTTAGCAGTTCTTCCTGGCGAAGAGCATAACTTTTGGCAATTTCAAGACTAATTGTCCCTGAGAGAACTAAAGAGGAAAGAGATGATTCAAGGGGAATCATTCCAACATCCTGAGAATTTTGAATAATCGAGTCTATAAGGTGTGTTTTTCCTTCTCTGATGTTACTTGAAACAGCAGGAGTACCAATTAAAAGCTCTACTCCGGGAACCCTTCCTCCTGAAATTTGAGGCAAAAGACGCTGGGAAACTATCCCCTTTAGGGTCGCCGCAAGCTGAACTTTTATTTGAGCTTGCTGATTAGGAGGAAATGCATCGATAATTCTATCAATGCTTTGGGCTGCTGAGTTTGTATGAAGAGTTGAAAGAACCAGATGACCTGTCTCGGCAATTGTAACTGTTGATGCAATTGTCTCAGGGTCTCTCATTTCTCCTACCAAAACCACATCAGGATCTTCCCGAAGCGCAGAACGAAGCGCAGCTAACCAGGAATTCGTATCAAGTCCCATCTCTCTTTGGGAAATTAAGCTTTTCCCGGAAGGATAAGTATATTCGATTGGGTCCTCAATGGTTAAAATATGTAAAGCCTTATTGAGATTTATCTCGTTTATAATTGCCGCAAGTGTTGTTGATTTTCCATGCCCGGTTGGTCCGGTTACCAAAACTAAACCCTGTTTTAAATTCGAAAAATTATGGATAATCTTAGGAAGATTCAGCTCTTCTATAGTTCTTATCCGAGGTTCAAGAAATCTAAATTCTGCGCATATAAAACCCCGCTGATAATAAACATTTCCTCTAAATCTGCCTAAATCTCCGCTTACTCCTCCTCCAAAACCGAAAGAAAAATCAAGTTCTTTATCTTTTAAGAAGCGTTCTCGTTGTATCGGGTTAAGGAGCGAAAAAATCATAGACTGTACAGCCTCTCTTGTTAAGATTGGGTAATTTGAAACATAGCTTAAAACCCCATCAATTCTAATTGCCGGAGGAACACCGGGCAGAAGATGAAGGTCAGATGCCTTGTTTGTAACTGTTAGATGCAATAATTGCTGTATATCCATAGAACCAATACTACCAATAAATACCAATACTACCAATAAATACCAATACTACCAATATTGGAATATTTGTAGTATTTGATATTTGTAGTATTTGTAGTATTTCATTATTCTTGCGCTACTCTTATGACTTCCTCAGGCGTTGTAATTCCCTGTAAAACTTTTAAATATCCATCCTGCTTCATTGTAATCATTCCCTCTAAAATTGCCTCTTTTTCCAAAGTTGGACTGTCGGGATGCTCAAGTATTAAATTGGCAATTTTACTGGATACCGGCAAAACCTCAAATATTCCGACTCTGCCTAAATAGCCCGATCCTGTGCACTTCTCGCATCCTTTTCCCCTAGACAGTTTTATTTCTCCATTTGCCAAGGGAAATAATTTTCCTAAAACATTTCTTATTTCATCGATAATTTGCCGAAGGGATAAATAAGTTTCTTTACAATATATGCAGACCCTTCGGACAATTCTTTGTCCTACAACTGCATTCATGGTAGAAGAAAGTAAAAAAGTCTCAGCACCCAAATCAATAAGACGAGGAAGAGCACCTGATGCATCGGAGGTATGAAGGGTTGAAAAAACCAAATGTCCGGTAAGAGATGCTTGAAGAGCAAGATCTGTTGTTTCTTTATCTCTAATCTCTCCAACCAAGATAATATTTGGATCCTGTCTTAAAAAAGACCTAAGCCCTGTAGCAAAAGTAAGACCCACAGCAGGATTTATCTGAACCTGCGCAACGCCCGGCATTTGATACTCGATGGGATCCTCCAAAGTCATAATATTTACTCTTGTCGTATTAAGTTTCTCCAAAACCGAGTATAGCGTTGTTGTTTTTCCCGATCCTGTTGGACCGCAAACCAATATTATCCCGTGAGGACGAAGTATCGCAGTCTCCAAATTCTTAAAGGATATCCCTGTTAAACCAAGTTCCGCAAGAGAAGGTATTCCTCCGGATTTTCTAAGAAGTCTCATAACAATCTTTTCTCCGCTTGAGGTAGGCATTACAGAAATACGAAGATCAACTTCATTATTTTCTATCTTAAAATTAAAACGTCCGTCTTGGGGAATTCTATGCTCATCGATTTTCATATCGGAAAGAATTTTAATACGGGAAATCACTGCTTCCTGAACTGTCTTTGGAAGACTCAACCTGTCGTATAAAATTCCGTCAATTCTAAAGCGTACTCTTACTCTATCCTCCTGGGGCTCAATATGAACATCAGAGGCTCTGGTTGAAACCGCATATTCTAAAATTGTAGAGACTATTTTTGCAATTGGAGCCTCTTTTATAATTTCTGCAATTTGCTTGCTGTCGATTGTTCGGGCTTTTAAGAATTCTTCTGTCTGCTTTAGCGCCTCTCCTACCTCTCCGACTATCTCCTGCCTGTACTGCTGAGTTATGGCTTTTCTGACATCGCTTTCCGGTGCGGCAAAAGTTTTTATATTAAGATCGGTTTTTTGCCTAACAAACTCTAAAGCTTCAAGGTCAACAGGATTTGCCATAGCAACCGACAATATTTTCGTCTTATCGTCATAAAGAAAGGGGATTAAAAGAAATCTCTCGGCAACTGATCGAGGCACCATACTTAAAGCCTGCGGCGAAAATGAAGTTGAGGGAAGTGAAATAAGGGGAATTCCCAAAAG
Organism: Candidatus Levybacteria bacterium RIFCSPLOWO2_01_FULL_38_21; assembly: GCA_001782475.1. Lineage (GTDB taxonomy): Bacteria > Patescibacteriota > Microgenomatia > Levybacterales > UBA12049 > 2-01-FULL-38-21. The sequence continues at coordinate 4,222 of MFOT01000012.1, forward strand.
CTTTGCCTTGGCTTCTGCTAATTTTTCCGAAGGAACAATATTTAAGGAAGTTAGAACCTCCTCGTAGGATTTCCCAAGACTCGCGCTTTTAACTTTTATGTCCTCCAGCTGCTGCGATGTTATTAAATGTTCTAAAGCCAGTATATCCAGTATTGTTCTATCTTGAACTACGGAGCTTAAATCTTGAGCGGGCATTACTTCTATACTATGTAAAAATGAGCTATAATGTCAAGGAGATTCGAGATTTTTATGCACTCTTTTTTAATTTCATCAAAAGACAGAGACGAAGCTTTAAAAAAGGCCACGTCTTTGTGCTCCCAGGAAAGAATTGACAAAATTGATGTAGAATTTATTAACTTTGAAAAATTGGTTGGCATAGAAGACATAAGAGCAGTCCAAAAAAAAATTTATTTAAAACCGATAAAAAGCGATATAAAGGCAATCGTTCTTGCGGCTTTTAATGGGATGACGGTTGAGGCTCAAAATGCGACACTTAAGATTCTGGAAGAACCCCCAAATAATACTATTATATTATTATTAGTTGAGACTGATTGGCAGGTTTTACCGACAATTCTTTCAAGATGCAAAATTATCAAAATAGATGACAAAAGAGAAAAATTGGGAGAATTAGAGGAAGATCAAATAGCTGAAGTTCTATCTTCTATTTCAACTTCGGGGGTAGGGAGGAGGTTAAGACTGGCGCAGGATTTTGGGGAAAGTAGGGAAGAAACCATAATTTGGCTTGAAAAAATGATAATAATCTTGCGAAAAAATATAATCGAAGAGATTAATAAAGATATGGCTTTTGAACAAAATAAAATAAAAATTTTACAAAAAATGCAGGATACATATACTATTGTTAAAACAACAAATATAAATCAGCGTTTTGCCCTTGAAAATCTCTTTTTATCAATTTAAATTGTTCTCTAGAGAACAAAAAATTATAAACTGATAAAGTATTTACGAATTGATCATTATGAACGATGAAAAAATTAAGATACTAAGGTCATTTAATCTATTTTCTGATTTAGCTGAGAAAGAACTAAAAACAATAACAGACTATATCCACAAGAAAGAATTTCCAGCAAGAACACTATTTATTTCCCAAGACGAAGAACCTGACGTTGTCTACTTTATTTATAAAGGCTTGGTAGGGGTTTACAGGACTACGAAAGAAGGACAAGAAGTAAATCTTTCAATTATTGGAGAAGGAGAAGTAATAGGAGAAATGGGAGTTATCGAAGAACTTCCCAGATCAGCGACTGTAGAAGCTATGCAGAATACAATAGCTTATGTTCTTACTGGCAAAAATTTTATAGATTTGCTTAAAAAGCATCCACAAATATCTATTACTCTCCTAAAATCGCTATCAAAAAGATTACGAAAACTAACAGGTAAAATCGAGAATGTGATGTCAAAAAATATTGAGGAAAGGACATTGGAAACTCTCCAAATTCTATCAAGATTTTTTCCAAAAAAAGAAATTCTCTTATCTCATGAAGAATTGGCTACAATAGTCAGCGCCACAAGAGCAAGGATTACCGAGGCATTAAATACTTTAAAAAGGGATAAAAAAATTCTACTTGAACATCGAAAAATAAAACTCCTCTAATTGTTCCTAATAGAACAGACTAATTTCAGAACTTCTTATAAAATTGGCTTATATGAAAACGGTGGAAGTTGAACATTACCCATTCAGAATGGATGAGCCAGAAGATGTGATTGAACCAGCAATATTTGATCAAATGGAAAAACTGGTAAGAAATCCTATATTCCAATTAAAAGACCGCGGATCAATATTCAATTGGATGCAAAAGCATTTCTTAAGATGCAGATTTTTGTCTCAAGAAGAAGAAGAATTAAGAAAAAGGAATATTATGGGAGCTGATCTATTCTATCATGGAAAAGAACATTCAGTATTTCAAACAACATATAATGCAATTTCTACAACAAGAGCAATTCTATCAAGGGGAGACAAATTATCCTCTCATCTAACTCCCGAGGGCGTGATTGCTATAATTCTTGCTGCTATGTATCATGACACGGGTTTTGTTTATGAAGAACATCAGAGATTTGCTATACACTCTAGCATTCACGTAGAAGAGAGTAAGAGAGCCGCCACCGAATCCGTTGATCTTTGGGGATTACCAAACCAGCTTAACATGGACAGGCTGAAAAAATTTGTTGTTGTTGGAATACATGGAACGCATTTCCCATACGACGAGAAAAGAGCAACTGAAGGAAAATACCTCATAAACGATTTGCCTCTAAAGGATAGAAAAGAAGCTCAAATAATTAGGCTTGCGGTACAGTTTGCTGATTGGGGCGGGCAAACTGCACGAATCGATCGGTACCCTGAAGGGCTCAAGAGACTTAGAGAAGAGATGAATGCGTGTAAGCCTGGCCTAGGCACAAAAGTAATAGGAGAAGATCATGAACTTGAAAAGAAAAGAAGAGAGTCTATTGAGTTCGTTATCAAAAAAACTGTAGGAAAAACAGGAAATGCGTTTTTTAGAACTAATAACCACAGCTTTGCGAGAGAATGGTACAAATCTTCAGCTTCCTCGCGATAAGCCTTAATTTCTGGTAAAATTATAAAATCTCTTTTTCAACTTGTAGGAGGGGATTTGCATAAATTCTTATTAAATTCTTGCAGAAAATCACGATTTTATTCAAATTATCCTTTTTACCCATTTCGCCATATCTATTCCGATCCCGTATCGGTTTTCTATTGACAATCCGGTCAACAAATGATTTACTAAAAATAACATGTCCTACCGAAAGATAATACTAACTACTAATGAAATTTATCATGCGTACAATCGTGGCGTAGAAAAAAGACCAATATTTTTATTAAGAAAAGACTACCTAAGGTTTATAGCGCTAATTAACTACTATCGATTCGCAAATTGTCCCATAAAATTTTCTCACTTTAAAGAACTACCAGTCGAAGAAAGAAAAAACATCCTTAATAAACTAGATAAAGAATCAAAAAAATTAGTAGATGTA
>MFOT01000013.1 GCA_001782475.1 Candidatus Levybacteria bacterium RIFCSPLOWO2_01_FULL_38_21
AAAATCTCTTGACCGAAAGGAACACCCACAAGTCTTGCACATATATGTAAATATCATATAGCAATGAGGGTTCTAAATCAAGTAGTATTTATTGCTCATATTTAGAGCTTATGCTTGATAAATTTATGGAGGGCTTTTGAGAATGGAAAATTCGAACCTACGAAAAAGAGCGATGTTACGAGACAAAAGGACGCTTTGTTGCCTCTGCGTCCCATCTGGCTCCGCGGCCAGGACTCGAACCTGGAACCTTAAAGTTAACAGCTTTCTGCTCTACCATTGAGCTACCGCGGAATGTGAAGACTATTTTAACACGAGTGGGTTTGAAAATAAAGAAGCACAATAACTTTTATCCTAAATAATCCTTGAGTTTGTTGCCACGGGAAGGATGGCGAAGCTTACGAAGAGCCTTTGCTTCTATTTGTCTTATTCTCTCGCGAGTTACCAAAAACATTCTGCCAACTTCTTCCAAGGTTTTTGGTTTTCCATCCTTCAGTCCAAATCTTTCCTCAAGAACTCTTTTCTCTCTATCTGACAAGGTTGATAAAACCTGCTCTACCTGCTCTTTTAAAAGCTCGCGCGACGCACTGTCAAAAAGAGTCGGCGCTGTTGTATCGTGGATAAAATCTCCCAAACGGGAGTCTTCCTCATCTCCAACCGGAGATTCCAGACTTGCGGGTTCCTGGGAAATTTTTATAATCTCCCTTGCCTTCTCCGGATCAATCCCTAAAACTCTTGCAACTTCCTCAGGCGTTGCTTCGCGTCCCAATTCCTGCATTAATTTTCTTGATGCTCTTAAAAATCTATTAATATTCTCAACCATATGGACAGGGATTCTAATTGTTCTTGCCTGATCGGCAATAGCCCGGGTTATGGATTGGCGGATCCACCAAGTAGCATATGTTGAAAATTTATAGCCTCGTCTCCAGTCGTATTTTTCAACTGCTCTTATTAAGCCTTGGTTACCCTCCTGAATCAAATCAAGAAGCGTTAAGCCCCTTCCAACATATTTTTTGGCAATTGATACAACCAAGCGGAGATTTGAATTTATTAAAATCTTTTTTGCTTCTCTATCTCCCTTTTCCACTCTTTTTGCAAGAGCAATTTCCTGCTCAAAATTAAGAAGAGGGACTCTTCCAATTTCCTTAAGATACATTCTAACAGGGTCTGAAATCGTACCTTCTGTTAGAACTGTTAATGCTGCCAGTTCTTTTTCTAATTCTTCTATTGGTTTTTCGCTATCCTGATCCGCCGCAACCGATTCAAAAACATCTATATCCAGTTTTAAAAGCTTATCATAAAGTGTATCTAAGTCTTGAATATGTTCCTCGGGTCGGGGAAAAATTGCCAAAATTTCATCCTGAGTTATGTAACCTCTTTTTTTGGCAGAGTCAACAATATCTTTTAAAAACTCCGAGGATTTTTGCTTCATACCTAGTTTATTTTAGCACACCTGCTCTATTTTTTGAAGCAAGATTTAAGTCTTGTAGAAGCTTTACTAAATCTGAAAGTTGCCTCTGAAGACTTTTCATTTCTTCTTTTTCTATCTCCTTTTTATTTATTTTCTGAGCAATAATCCTTATCTTATTTTTAAGGTATAATACTTTTAATTCCTTGGCTACTTTTTCTAACTCCTGCGTATATTTTTCCAATTCCTCAAATTTTGGCAAGGGCAATATATAACAGGCATCAAATAGGCTCAGGGTTTCCTTTGGGAGCGACTTTGCAAATAATTTACCGCTAAAATTCTGGTTCTTTATAAAATATAATTTTAAATTTTCAAAAATCTTCTGATAAGATGGCAATTCAAATTCATAGCTTCCTAAAATTTCATCACAAAACCTAAGACTATCTTTTGTATTTTTGCTTTGCAGAATTAAAGAAAGCAAATATTCTTCTAAAATTTCTTTTCTTCCTCTTTTGTCTTTTTTGGTTTTGGCAATATCTAAGTTATCTGGTTCTTTTTTTCCTATTTTTTCCATTTCTTTTTGAAGGGTCTCCAAAGATGCATCAAGCTCTTTACCTAAAATTTTAAGATAGTGTTCTTTTATAATCTCGTTGTCTATTTGGGAGATAAAGGGCAGAAGATTCTGGGTTATTTTCTTTTTACCCTCTGCACTTTCCTTACTAAATTTTTTAAGAAAAACAGATATTAAAAAATCGTAAACTCCAATATCGTGGCTTAATACTTTTTTAAAAAACGCAGGATTTTTTTTGATTGCCTCATCCGGATCTTTAAAATTCAAAAGATCAACCACTGTTGTCGTCAGTCCTTTTTTTTCTAAAACCTCAAGGCTTCTTTTAATTGCCTCAAATCCTGCCTCATCGCGATCTAGGCAAAGAGTCACTTTTTGGGAAAATCTTGAAATAAGAATAGTCTGATTTTCTGTTAAGGCAGTTCCCTTAATTGCGACAACATTTTTAATACCCTGGGAATAAGAGGAGATTACATCGAATTCTCCCTCAACAATTATTGCTCTATCTTTATGTTTTATCTCCTCTTTTGCAAGATTTAAACCAAAAAACATACTTCCCTTGTGATAAACAAGAGTGTCTTTGGTGTTAACGTATTTTGATTCTTTTATAAAATCCGAAAGGACTCTTCCGGAAAATCCAACAATATTGTCTCTATGATCAAAAAGCGGAAAAATAATTCTGTTTCTAAAAAAATCGACCATCCCTCCTGCTCTTGTAAAAGAAACCCCTGCCTCGATTAAATCCTGCGTTTTATATTTTTTCTTTTCTATTAAGTATTTTAATAGAATATCTCCTTGAGCAGGAGAAAAACCTATCACAAAAGTTTCTATAAGACGCGGGTCTATTTTTCTAACTTTTGTTAAATATTCAAGAGCTTTTTTTCCGGCATTATGTTTTGTTAGAATATAGTGGTAAAAATCAGAGGCGATTTTGTTTACGGAATAAATTTTCTCTTTTTTGGAGGTATCTTTTTTAACAAAATCGCTCTGTAAAAGCTCTACTCCAGCCTTTTTTGCAAGGATTCGCAAGGCCTCTATAAATTCTAAGTTTTCATAATCCATGAGAAAAGTAAAAGCATCTCCGCCACTTGAACATCCAAAACAATGCCATATTTGCCGCTCAGGCGATACAACAAATGACGGAGTTTTTTCGGTATGAAAAGGACAAATTGCCTTAAAATTTCGCCCAGATTTTTTAAGAGGGATGTATTCGCTTATAAGGGAGACTATATCTATTTTTTCTCTGACTCTTGCTACCTCATCCATGGTTCACCCATTTTACACCATTGATTGAAAATTGGAAATTGAGAATTTGAAATTGAAGCTATTCCCACTCCATTGTAGCAGGAGGTTTTGTGGTTATATCATAAACTACTCTTGAAATTCCGGGAACTTCATTTACAATTCTTGATGAAATTCTCTGCAATATTTCATACGGAATCTTTGCCCACTTTGAAGTCATTACATCCTTTGATTCAATTATTCTTAAGGCAACTACTTCTCCAAAAACTCTTCCATCTCCTTTAACTGCTGTTGAAAACGCATTTGTCAAAACTGGAAAAGAAAGAAAAACCTTCCCAAGAAGGTCTGCTTTTTCAAGCTCTTCAAGAACAATACTGTCTGACTTTTTTTCATTCTCAAGTCTTTTCTTTGTAACCTCCCCTCTTATTCTTACTGCAAAACCAGGTCCTGGGAAAGGCTGTATACTTATAAAACTTTGGGGAAGTTTAAGTTTTCGTCCGATTTCTCTTACTTCATCTTTATAAAATTCCCGCATAGGTTCAAGAAGCTTCAGCTTCATTTTTTTGGGAAGCCCTCCCACATTATGATGGCTTTTTATTTTATCTGCGTGTTGGGTGCCTTTACTTTCTATAACATCCGAATAAATAGTTCCTTGAAGAAGATATTCAACCTTTTTACCCCTTTTTATTAATTTTTTCATTTCTTCCTCGAACAACTCTATATAAAAATTCCCGATTTTTTCCCGCTTTTTTTCAGGGTCTGAAACATTTTTAAGTCTTTTTAACATTTCGCCTTGAACCTTTAAGATTTTAAGTTTAATTCCTATGTGTTTGAAGATCTTTTCAAGATGCTGCTTTGTCCCATCTCTCATAAGTCCGTTATCAACAAAAAATGGCACGAACTTTTTTCCGATTGCTTTGGCAGTTAAGACAGATGCTACGGTTGAATCGACTCCGCCCGAAACCGCACCAATTACCGAGGATTTCCCGATTTTTTCCCGAAGGTCCTTAATAATTTTGCCGTGGCCAATCTCATGATTTTTAAGCTTTACCGAACAGATAGATAGAAAATTCTTAAGAATTCTTATTCCGTATTCTGTATGTTCAACTTCCGGATGAAACAAAAGTCCGTAAATTTTCTTATCAGAGTTCTTTGAAAAAGCAAAAGGTACATGCTCCGTTGACCCTAAAGTATCAAATCCCAAAGGAAGTTTTATAATCTCGTCTCCATGACTCATCCAGACAGTAAACTGTTTTGGCAGCTTATTGACAATTGATGATCGACCATTGACCATTTGCAAAAGCGCTGGTCCATATTCTTTTTTCCCTGAGATAACTTTCCCGCCCAAAAGTTTTGCAGTTAATTGAAATCCATAACAAATGCCGAGAATCGGAATGTTTAAATTAAAAATATTTGGATTAACTAAAGGAGCATTTTTAAGATATACTGATGACGGGCCGCCGGATAAAATTATTCCTTTTATTCTTTTTCTATTTTTACTAATCCCCTCTATTGCCTCCTCGGGTTGAACCAGTTTTGAAGAAGCTCCAAGCTCTCTTATTCTTCTTGAAATTAAATGAGAAGTTTGAGATCCAAAGTCTACAATTAAAATCATTGGTGGTTCTTTCCGTCGTTTGTTACCAGTGTTTGGACGCTGAGCGAAGTCGAATGTGGAATACTGAGCGAAGTCGAATGTACAGATTTTTGAGGCTCCATAATTTACTCTACTAGATTAGGTTTTCTTTGTCAAGTTAAATTATAGAGGTACAGAGAAAGATTTGACATGAGACTTGGAGGAATTAGTCATATTAGACTGGCAGGCTTGCTATTTTACCAGATTCGCGGTACCTATTGCTTCTGAGATATTACTGTAATCATCTTTTTTAAGTAGCTTAACCAAACCAAGATTAATATCACTGATAATTTGCGGCCCCTCAAAAATCATTCCCGTTATTAATTGCACCAAAGACGCGCCCAGTTTAATCTTTTTATAAGCGTCGGCGGCACAGAAGACACCGCCTAGTCCGATTATTACATATTTTCCTTTTGTCTTCTTGAAAATATACGAAATCAATTCATTACTCAAATCCTCAACAACTTTCCCGCTTATCCCGCCGACATCAGGGATATTTTTTTCAGCTATCTTTTTGTTATTTCTATTTTTAGTAAGGTTTGTACAAACAAAACCGTCGATTTTATGTTTAGAAACCACAGTTAAAATAGCATCAACTTCACTCTTTGTTAAATCCGGGGAAAGCTTAAGGAAAATGGGCTTTCTGGTAGAAATCTTGTCTATCTTTGAGAGCAGTTTTTCAAGCCGTTTGGGGTCAGTAAACGGCTGACCGCCATATGCATTCGGACAGCTGATGTTTATTGTAAAATAAGCCCCGATATCGGTAAATTTGCTAAACGCTTTTACATAATCGCTAACTCCTGCATCAAGTCCAACAGTTTTGTTACTGTTTGTCTTGGCAATATTTGTGCCCACGGGAATCACAAACTTTCTTCCTCGTAGCTTATTTGAGATAGCCACACATCCGTCATTTTTCAGACCGTAGTGAACAACTAGACCTTTTGATTTTTGCAGCCTCCACAATCTTGGCTTTTGATTACCATGACACGGCTTACCGGTAATGGAACCCGCTTCCACAAAACCAAAGCCGACAGAAGGAAGAATATCAACTAGATGCGCATTCTTGTCAAAGCCGGCAGCAAGTCCAATAGGATTAGCAAATTTAATACCTAAAATTTTCTGCTCAAGTAGCGGGTTTTGGTAATCAAAAAAAAATCGCGTTAAATTTCGCAAAAAAATATCTCGTCCCAAAAAACTGCCAAAACTAACTATCGAATCGTGGGTAGTTTCGGGATAGAATTTAAAAAGAACAGGCTTTAAAAAATATTTGTACTTAAAGCGGATTAAAGAATTACGGAAATAAAATATATAGTCCTTCACTTCACTTATTGGGGTATTATCTTTAGTCATAGGTTTATCTTCAGATATGGTAGCATTATATCAAATTATCCTTGGCGTCTCTTATACTTTCTTTCATATTTTTTTATGCTTGCAAAAAGTAATGCAGCGGCGATTGTAGGACTTGATGCAGTACCTATCGAGGTTGAGGTGGATATTTTTTAAAAAACTGTTGCTAAATTTCCTATTCTTGTCTTGTCTTCTTCTTGAAATTGTTTAGTTTTTAAATTGAAGTTTAATATCTCATATCTTTTACCGCTCTTCTGCAATAACCTTAACAATTCATCGGCGGAATCTGATTGTTCGTCCCACTGCTGATAATGGGTATTTTGTTCTCTATTCGGATCATCTTGAATAAGTATTAATTTAGAAGTAAATCTATCAGTAGCTAAGATACCCATTATCAAGTTTTTATTTTTCATTGTAATCTTTAACTCTTCCCATTCCTCCAAATCGTACTGCGATGGAGTGAGTGCCTTTACCGCAGAATCTCGATTTGGATGGTATGGATGAGAATGAATCAATGCTACTATTCCCGGGAAAAAACCATCTTCGGGTAATCCAGTTCTATACATGGGGATCGAACTTGTAAAACTTCTCTCCATAGATTCAAGTGAGGTGGTCGGTGGAGATTTTATAAGTTCTGAAATAACGGGATTGCCATTCACATTTCTTACTGTAAATCCTGCTTCTGATAAATTACGTACTGCATGATTACTTGCTACTGATATATGAGATATAAACGTAGAATGATCTAGAACTGAAATAAGAAATTCCTTTGAAAAACCTAATTCTCTCGACCCAATATTATCCTCAACCGACGTGCCTTCAAACATAACTATATTATACACAATTATCTCTATCTATTTCTATCCTCACTAACTCATCCTTTCATTTAAAAAATGCTACTATTAATATATGCTCGCAAAGGTTAATTCCGCAGCTGTTGTGGGTTTAGATGCAGTCCCTATAGAAGTTGAGGTTGATATTTCCTCTCAGGGTTTACCATCCTTTACAATAGTCGGACTTCCAGACAAGGCGGTTGAGGAGTCAAGAGAAAGAGTGAGATCTGCAATTAAAAACTCTGGGGCGGATTTTCCCGCCAAAAGAATAACAGTTAATTTAGCTCCTGCTGATTTGCCAAAAGAAGGTCCATCTTATGATTTGCCAATTGCTCTCGGAATTCTTCTTGCCTCTGAACAGTTAAAAGCAGCTATAGAAGACGCCCTTTTTTTAGGAGAGCTTTCTCTGGATGGAAGGCTAAGGCACACAAACGGAATTTTGCCGCAGGTCATAATGGCAAAAAATAAAAAACTTAAAAGAGTGTTTTTGCCAAGTGTAAACGCCAACGAAGCATCAATTTTAAAAGGGATAAAAATTTATCCCGTTCCATCTCTTCTCTCTCTTTTCAAACATTTAACAAATGCGCAGGAAATAAAACCGCAAAAACACACTAATATTAATGTGTTTTTAAAAGATGATGTTTTTGAACTTGACATGAGCGACATACGAGGGCAAGAACAAGCAAAAAGAGCTTTGGAAATTGCTGCCTCGGGTTCTCACAATATTCTTCTAAAAGGGCCGCCGGGTGCAGGAAAAACAATGCTTGCCCGAACACTTCCTTCGATTCTTCCGAGGCTTACTTTCGATGAAGCATTGGAGGTTACAAAAATATATAGTATTTCAGGCCTTTTGGATAAAAAATCTCTTGTATCTAATAGACCATTTAGATCCCCGCATCATACCAGTTCTCATATAGGACTTATTGGAGGAGGGAATATTCCAAAACCTGGTGAAATATCCTTAGCTCACAGAGGCGTATTATTCTTAGACGAGTTTGCTGAATTTCCGCGCCATGTTCTTGAGGCATTAAGACAACCTATGGAGGATGGTAATATCACAATTTCAAGAGCAAGCGGACGAGTTCTATTTCCTTCTAAGTTTATGCTGGTTGCGGCGCAAAATCCGTGCCCATGCGGATTTTATGGCGATAAAACCAGAGAATGCAAATGCGGTATGAGCCAAATACTCCGCTATCAAAAACGGGTCTCAGGACCAATGCTTGATAGAATAGATATTCATTTGGATGTGCCCTCTGTTAAAACAGAAAAACTTGTTTCAAATGAAAAAAATTTAAAAGCAGAAACATCAAAAGAAATAAGAAAAAGGGTGCAAAAAGCAAGAGATATGCAGCTTAAAAGATTTTCCGCCAAAGGCGGATCGTCCTCTGGACGAAAATATAAGATTACATCAAATGCCGAAATGATGACACGCGATGTAAAAAAATTCTGCATTCTATCCCCAGAGAGTTTGGAAATTCTAAGACTTGCAGTTGAACGAATGAATCTTTCGGCAAGATCTTATTTTAGAACAATAAAAATAGCCCGAACCATTGCGGATTTGGAGCAGTCTTTAAAAATAAAACCTGTTCACGTTGCCGAAGCCCTCCAGTACCGGCCGAAACAAGAGGCTTTATAAACCTATGTTACAATAATTATTAATGGAAAAGGGACTGTCTGAAAGTGAAGCAAGGGAAAATCTGCTCAGGTTTGGTAAAAATACTATTCAAGATAAAAAATCTTTATCTTCTATTCAGCTTTTCTTATCCCAATTCCCAAGCTTTATAAACTGCATACTTTTCCTGGCTTCTCTTTTCTCTTTTTTTATCCAAAACTATATTGACGGCTCACTAATTTTGGTAATTCTCATCCTTTCTGCATCTTTTTCTTTTCTTCAGGAATACAGAGCCGAGAAGGAGCTGGAAAAATTAAAAAATCTCATAGCTGCGACGAGTCGTGTTCTAAGAGACGGAAAGGAAGAAAAAATTCTAAGCGCAGATATTGTACCGGGAGATTTGGTAATTCTCAATGAAGGGGATAAAATTCCCGCAGATGGCGTAATCGCTCAAAGTTCGGACTTTGAAATAGACGAATCGATAATCACAGGCGAATCTGCTTCTGTTATAAAAGATTTACATGAAGAAGTATTTTCCGGAACCTTAGTTATCAAAGGCAAAGCCCGTATAAAAATCACAAAGACAGGAAAAGACTCAAGGCTTGGACAAATAGCAGAAACCCTCTCTCAGATAAAAGCTGATAAAACTCCTCTGCAAAAGCAATTGGATAAAGTCGGAAAGGCAATTTCAGTAATAATCGTTATTGTTGCATTTCTTCTGATACCCATAGGCGTATCGCACGGTCTTCATTTTTTCCCGTTAGTTCTTCTTGCCGTAAGTATTGCTGTTGCTGCAATTCCTGAAAGTCTTCCTGCTGTTATTACTATAACTTTGGCAATCGGAACTTCCCGTATGGCAAAGAATAAAGCGGTTGTCAGAAGAATGGCATCTGTTGAAACTCTGGGGGCTGTTCAGATCCTTCTTATTGATAAAACAGGAACGCTTACCCAAAATTCAATGAGGGTCAAAAATTTTTGGATAAAGAATAAGGAAAATTTAAAACAGTTTCTTATGACTGCTGTTTTAGGAAACACTGCAGCTCTTATTGAAAAAGCATCGGAAAACAAATTTGATATCGTAGGAGATCGTACTGACGGAGCAATTCTTCTTTGGGCAAAACAACAAAACGGAGATACAAAATCACTTATGGACGGGGGCAAGATAATCGAGGAGAATACTTTTGATCAGGAAAGTAAAACAATAAGTACGGTTTTTGAAGAAAATAATAAAAAATATGTTTTTGTCAGAGGAGCGCCCGAGTCAATTCTTAAAAAAAGCAAGGTTACGGAGGAAGAAGAAAATAAAATAAATAAGATAATTGAAGATTATGCAAGAGAAGGGCTAAGAGTCATAGGGTTTGGTTCAAAAATAGAGAGACATTATGAAAAAACCGATAGGGCCCATCTGGAAAACGGCCTGGAATTTTTGGGAATCGTAGGCATTCATGATGCACCAAGGCCCGATGCAAAAGATGCCGTAGAAAGCGCAAGAAAAGCAGGGATAAAAGTAATAATGATTACAGGCGATAATGAGATTACGGCTTTAACAATTGCAAAAGAGGTAGGACTTATAGATAAAAACGAGGATGTTGTAACAGGAGATGAGCTTTCAAAGATGACAGATGAAGAACTTGTTAAAATTATTGAAAAAACAAGGATATTTGCAAGAACCACGCCTGAGGATAAATTAAGATTAACTACGCTATTTAAAAACCTGGGATACATTGTGGGGGTTACGGGAGATGGAGTAAATGATGCGCTTGCATTAAAAAGGGCAGATGTCGGAGTTTCCATGGGGCAAAGAGGAACAGATGTTGCAAAAGAGGCAAGCGATATCGTACTTACCGACGATAGTTTCTCAACGCTTATAAAAGCCGTTCTTGAAGGAAGAACCATTTATCACAATATAGTCAAATCAATCACCTATCTTCTCTCTGGAAATCTCTCCGAGCTCTCCCTTATTTTCTTTGGGATTTTACTTGGACTTCCCTCTCCGCTTCTACCCACTCAAATACTATGGATGAATATCGTAACCGACGGTCTTCCTGCCCTAGCGCTTGCAAGTGATTACAAAAATAGAAAAGTACTCGGAGACTTACCCCGGGATCCCAAACAGCCGATACTTACTCACGGAAGGCTAATGTTTATCGGTGCCCTAGGCTTTGCGGTTTCAGGCCTTCTGATTTTTATTTTCTCAGTATTACTTAAGTCAAACTCCGAAGTTTTTTCAAGAACTGTAATTTTTAACCTGCTTATTCTTTTCCATTTCGGCATTGTCCTTCTGGTCCGGGGACGCGAGATGTTTTCCCCAAATAAGTTCTTATTTATCTCTCTTTTTATTATTTTTGCCCTTCAAATTGCAATTACTTTCGTCCCTTTTCTTGCAATCATCTTTCATCTTGGATTTGAGTAACAGTTTAGGGTCTTATAAATTTACTTGCCGAAACAACAAGAAATATTCCTGTTGCATTAAGAATAAAAGATAGAATTAAAAATTTATAAATTTTAATTTTACCTATTCCCATAAGACTTACGCCTATTTCGTCAGGCAAGGGAGAAGCTATTACTATCGCTCCGAAAACCGGAAACATCCAGCTGAAATATTTGGTATGTAAAATCTTGAGGAGATGATTGTTGTGGTCAATTTTTTCATAAACTTCTCTTATTTCATCTGTCAATCCATCCCGCACGAATTTGAAAATTACAAAATCTCCGATTACTGCACCGAGTCCTGCAATAATTCCAATTTCAACAGGTGATAATTTTTCCGCCAAGACAAGGAGAATTACTGCTCCTGTTGCAACAGTAAAAGTAGAAACAAATAATATTCCCGCAATAAATGCGCCAATATATCCAAAGTTTCCTAAATTTAATAAAAATTGATGAAGTACTTCAAATCTTGAAAGAATAAATGCAAAAATTATAGATAAAAGAAGAGTAATAATATTTTTATATTTTAGTTTGTGATACTGCTGCACTTTTTAAGTATACTTTGATATTACTTTTCCTGCAAATCGGGACAATTTTAGCAGAGGTACATTGAGAAATTATTTCTTGACTATTAAATCATACTTCATTATAATGGCGTTATAACAGTGGATTAACTATGCTTCAAAAAGTAATAAAAGTCGGAAATTCAGCAGCTGTTACTATTCCTAAATATTTCTTAGAAAAATCGAGCATGAAAATTGGAGATAAAGTTTTCGTGGAATTTGATGAAGAAACAAATATGATTGTTATTTCTCCAAAATCTTTTAAGGGTATTACTCCTGAATTTATAAAACATACAAATGATTATATAAAAAGAAATAGAAAAGCATTAGAAGAATTAGCCAGACTATAATAGATTCGTGATATAATAAATTTATGAAACAAAGAGTTTTGAAATATGATGTAGTTTTTGAAGAGCAGCCTGAAGGAGGTTATACTGCGCTAGTTCCCTCTTTGCCAGGATGTGTCAGTGAAGGCGATACATTTGAAGAGGCAAAAAAAAATATTTCAGATGCAATCAAACTTTATTTAGAGGATATGGAAGCAGACGGAGAAGAAATTCCTGAGGATAAAGGCTCTGTGTTTGTTGGTCAAATAGAGATAAACCGTAAACCACTTGCTTCAGCTTAAATTATGCCCACATCAACTCCTAAGAAACTTCTTAAATTTCTTGAGAAGAGAGAATTTTATATCAGTCGGCAGAGCGAAAGCCATATGATTCTACATCATAAAACCGATAGAACAAAAAGAATCACTCTTCCCATGCACAACAAAGACTTAAAACCAAAAACTCTTAATTCAATATTAAAACAAGCTGGTCTAAGCAGAAAAGAATTTTTCAAACAGAAATAAACTTCGGGAAAGTATCAAATCGGGACAATTATAGCAGGAGAAATTTATTTTTCTGTTTTAAGCATTTCAAATCCTTTTCTAACTACACTTCCTTCATCATCGTTGTCTTTAAAGTAACTATCAACTTCATTTTTGGAAATCCACTTGTATTCATCAAGCTCGTTTCGATTTAATTCAATTTTCTGATTCGGATTTTTCATTGTTGCAAAATATAGCACTTCAACAACATGGTCTTTACCATTATTCATAACATAAGTAAACTCTGAATAAGGTTTGTCTAAAATTATGTCTATTTTAAACTCTTCTTGCAGTTCTCTTTTCAAACATTGCCCTATTGTTTCACTAAACTCAACATGGCCGCCGGGAAGTTCCCATTTTCCCGGAAGAAATGATTTCCTATTGGAGCGTTTACCGACTAGAACTTTGCCCTCATTGTGAAGAAAAACGCAAGCTGTTATTATCTGTCGTTTCATGAAAAATAATTTATCAAGGCTTATCAATTTCTTTAATTTCAATTATTTCCAGTGGTTTGTCAAAATGAGAATTTAAATCGCGGATAGTAAAATCCATTGTGTGGTAATCAATATGTGAAAAGTCTTTTCTCGGTTTGTTATATACAACTTTTGATATATGCGCCCAGGCAGCTGCGGTAAAACACATAAAACAGGGTTCAGCATTCGAATAAAGAGTGCAATTATCAAGGTGTTTTTCTCCTAGAGCCTTACATGCTTTTCTTATCGCAACTATTTCAGCATGGGCAGTCGGATCTTTTTCCTCCTGAGTTAAATTATGCTTACTTGATATTACCTTTCCGTTCTTTACTATTACTGCCCCGAATTTATTTTCATCTTTTACTTTTTTTGCCTCTTCAATCGCAAGTTTTAAAAAATACTTATCGCCCATGGGGCAATTATATCAGCTTTTGTTGTTTTTTATCTTTTTCCCCATGGGGATAGGGAATTCCGAAGTGTTCGTAGGCAGCAGGTGTTGCGACTCTTCCTCTTGGGGTTCTTTTTAAGAATCCGATTTGAAGAAGATATGGCTCGATTACTTCTTCGATTGTGCCTATGTCCTCTGAAATTGTTGATCCGATTGTTTCAAGGCCGACCGGCCCTCCTGCGTGTTTATCAATAATTGCTTTTAACAATCTTCGGTCAGAACTGTCAAGCCCCATACTGTCAACTTCAAGCATCTTCAAAGCTTCCTCAACCAGCTCTTTTGTAATTTTTCCCTCGCCTCTAACTTGGGCAAAATCACGAGCTCTTTTGAGAAGTTTTAATCCGATTCTAGGTGTTCCTCTTGCCCTTTTGGCAATCTGCCTAATACTCTCCTTATCAATTGAAACTTTTAATTTTTTCGCAGCGTTTTCAATAATTTTTTCTAAATCTTGCGGATCATAAAAGCTTAATCTATGAACCACACCAAATCTATCCCTCAAAGGTGCAGACATAAGACCAATTCGTGTAGTTGCTCCGATTATGGTGAATTGTGGTAGGTCTAGTCGTAATGTACGGGCAGATGGTCCTTTTCCAAGAATGATATCCAGGGCATAATCCTCCATTGCAGGATAAAGAGTCTCCTCAACTACTTTATTTAGCCTATGAATTTCGTCAATAAATAAAATATCTCCCTTTTCCAAATTGGTAAGAATTGACGCAAGATCTCCTGCTCTTTCAATCGCAGGTCCTGAAGTTACCCTAATATTGCTACCCATTTTTTTTGCTATTAAATGGGACAGGGTTGTTTTTCCAAGTCCGGGAGGACCATACAAAAGGATATGCTCAATCGCTTCTCCTCTTTTTTTTGCGGCATTAATTGCGATATGCAAGGACTCTTTAACTTGTTTTTGCCCGAGAAATCCCATCCAATCCGAAACTCTTAAAGATATAAAAAGTACTTCTTCTTCTGGTTCGGTTAGTTCAATCTTCCTCAATTTATTTTTGTCAACCATAGCTATTTACCAAGGTATTTCAACGCTAGTCTCACTTTCTCCTCAACTCTTTCGGCTTTTTTATCAATATTCTTTATTGCATCTTGTGCTTCTTTTGAGGAAAACCCAAAACTTTTAAGTACACTCAAAACTTCTTTTGTTTCCATATCTGCTTCTTCGGATAAATCAAGCTCCTCAAGACTTCCCATTTTGCTCTTAAGCTCGATGATAATTTTTTGCGCATTTTTTTTGCCAAGCCGAGGCACTGCAATAAAAAAAGACACATCTCCTTTTACAACCGCCTCAATTATAGTGCTTCTGCTGCCGATTGAAAAAATACTGACTGCAGTCTTGGGTCCGACCCCCGATACACTTATCAGCTGCTCAAATAATTTCAAATCATCAATGCTTGAAAATCCAAAAAGATCAAGGGTATCATCTCTGACATATGTGTAGGTAAACAGTTTTAAATCTTCTTTTAATTTCGCATTTGAAAATATTTTACTTGGAACTAACACCCGATACCCAACTCCATTTACATCTAAGACAATATATTGTCCATCAATAAATTCCACCTTTCCCTTTAGAAAACCAATCATATTTCGATTATACTCAATATGATGCTGAGCGATAAGTCGAACGCATCATATTTTTCTCTCCATTTTTCTTGAAAATGCATGAGTTAAGGCAACTGCCAGGGCATCTGCCGTATCGTCCGGCTTTGGAATTTTTTGAAGGTTTAAGATTGTTTTTACCATTTTACCAATTTGGCTTTTCTCTGCCCTGCCATATCCCGTAACTGCAATCTTAACTTGCAAAGGCGTATAAACTCCTATCGGTAGATTCTTCTGTGCGCCCGCCAGAAGAACTACTCCTCTTGCCTGCCCTACAACAAATGCGGTCTTTGCATTCGTATTAAAGAATAATTCTTCAATTGCAATTGTATCAGGAGAATATTTTTTTATTAGTCTTAAAATCTCAAGATATATTTCTTCAAGTCTTTCGTGAACCTCTTTTTTTGAACTCGTCTCGATACAACCGCAATTTTTAATTTTGAATTTTGAATTTTTAATTTCCTCTATAACTCCCCATCCGGTTCTTGCTATTCCGGGATCAATCCCCAAGACTCGCATAACTTGACTAATTATACTAAATTAACAGTTGTAATAAAATACGCCTTGCTGTAGAATATAGATCTCATGAAGCGAGAAAAATTAATTGTTGAAAAAAGAAAAATTTTAGGTAAAAAAGTAAAAAAACTAAGGCGTGAGGGGGTTTTGCCGGCTAACATTTATGGCAAAGATATAAAATCAGTTTCTGTTCAGGCGCCTCAAAAAGATTTTGAAAAAGTTTTTAGGCAGGCCGGAGAAACAGGACTTGTCGATATTCATCTGGATAGTCAGACCATTCCTGTTCTAATCCACAATGTGCAAACCGACTATCTTGGAAACTATCTTCACGCCGATTTCTACAAAGTGAATCTTAAGGAAAAAGTTAAAACAATGGTTCCAATTTTGATAACAGGAGAACCAAAAGCTGTTGTTGATAAGGTAGGGCTTTTGATGAATATCCTTTCAGAGATTGAAGTAGAAGCATTGCCAGAAGCATTACCGGAGCACATAGAGGTCAATGTAGAAAATCTAGCAACTGTCGATGAGCAGATAACTGTTGAAGATTTAAAAGCTCCGGAGGGAGTAACTCTTTTAACCGACCCTTCTCAAGTTATTGTAAAAATAGGAGAATTGGTTTCAAAAGAGGCAGAAGAACTTGCAGTTCAAGAGGCAGCCGCTGCTGAAGAGGCAAAGGCAGAAGCAACTGCCGAGGCAGGCGTAGCGCCAGCTGAAGGCGTCGAAGGCGAGGCTCCGGAAAAAGAAGCAAAGCCTGAAGGAAAACCTGAGGAAAAGAAAGAAGAACAAAAACCACAAGAACAAAAACCACAAGAACAATAAGGTTTATTTCTTATCCAAAATATCCCGAAGCTTTACTCCTTCTCTAAAATTAGGGTCAAGCCTTAAAGCTTCCTTCAGGTATGTTCTTGTTTTATCAAAATCTTTTAATTGATATTCTAAAAGTGCTAATTGAAAATAAGAATCCCTAAAGCCTGGGTACCTTTTGTTAACCGATTCCCAAAATTTTATTTGGCTTTCTATATTTTTTCTTTCTTCTCCCAGTTTTTTATTTTGCCGATAATTTTTGTAAGAGTCAGCTCCAACAATTACAATTGCTCCAAGAATAATCGCTGAGACAAAACCGGCAGTAATTAATCTCCACTGATTTTTTTTTATTTTTTTTATTAATTTATTATCGGTAATAAATCGGAAAATTCTCGGGAATTTATTCATTATTATGAATTTTTGTCTTAATTATTTTTAGAATTTATTTATTATATTCAGCATGCTCTTATGAACAGCAATAATATTTTGAAAAGCAAAAATTTCATGAGTACTTGGTCTGTAAGGACTCAATTTATACAATCCTCGCGGCATCATTCGATAGATAATATAATCAGGCAACATATCTATAAAATCTTTAAAGAATGTCCTGCTATAGACATTCATTTCATTAAACTCAAATTGAATGAATAAAATACGATTTTTCGTCAGTAAATTCTTTGATCCTTGTAAAACAGCTAACTCATTTCCTTCTATATCAATTTTTAGAAAGTCTATTTTTCTATTTTTTCTATTTTTGCAAAATTGTCGAGTGTAATCATTTTAAACTCATATGATTTGCTTTTTTGCTTATGCAAGTTTTCTATAACCTCTTTAATGCCCGATGCTAATGTAGAGGTCGGCTGAGTATGTTTTAATTCAGCGTCATCTGCAAAATCCCACAGATAACTCTTGCCATTATAGTTTCCTAATCCCACATTGTATGCAGAAATATTATTTTTTTTAGCAATTAGCCGAAGCCTTTTAAATGTTTGTGGATGAGGCTCTATCGCATAAATTTTAGCTTTTGGAAAATACGAACGTAACTGCTGAGCATATCCACCATCGTTGGCTCCAACATCTATGATAGTTTTTAAATCTGCATATCTTTTTAATCTTCTCAAGAAATGGTTTTCACCGGTAACCTCTGGACCCTCGGAATTTAATACCCCTATCCCTCTTAATACAATTCTATAAATATGATAATTGAACTTATAAGCCCCCCCCAACAAAATATAAAACGGTATATATTTAATAATATTTTTTTCATAAATTAAAAAAAATCCTTTTATTAGTCACTTAGAGGCCAGTTCTGTATCATTATTGACTCTCCTCCGCCAGCTGGCGGATTAAGTCTTTGGTAAATCTCCTCCGTAACAAAGGGCATCATGGGGTAAAGAAGTTTTAAGAGTATTAAGTATAAAGTATTAAGTATTAAGTATGAATTTTCGTCGATACGATTCTTTACGTCCTCAATATATTTATCTGCAAATTCATGCCAGGAAAAATCATATAGAGTCTCCGCCGCATAATTAAAATTATAGTTTTCCAAAGCTTTTGTAACGCCCTCGATTAGTTTTTCTGTTTTTATAATCATCTTTCTATCATTCTCATTTTTCGCAAGATTGTTTAATTGTTTCATTGCTAAATTGTTTCGAATTTCGAATTTCGAATTTAGTGTTTCCCGTTTCATATTGATGAAACGGGCCATATTCCAAAGTTTATTTGTAAAGTTTCTTGCCGCCTGAAGCTTAGGATAAGAAAGAGATTGATCATTCCCTAGGGCGGTTCCAAAAATAAGCGCAAATCGAACAGCATCGGCTCCATATTGATCGACCAGCTCTAAGGGATCAACTATGTTTCCGCGGCTTTTGCTCATCTTCTTGCCTAAAGGATCGTTAACAAGTCCATGAAGAATAACATTTTCAAAAGGAATTTTAGAGGTTATATAAAGACCCACCATTACCATTCTTGCCACCCACCATTTTAATATGTCGTATCCAGTTTCCATAACTGTTGTCGGATAAAAGTACTCATAGTCACCTTTGTAAGGGCTTACCCTGAGCGTAGCGAATGGCCATTGAGAAGAAGAAAACCAAGTATCAAAAGTGTCCTCATCTTGTCTTATTTCTTTTGAACCGCATTCTAGGCATTTATCAGGCTTTTCCCCTTCAGTAATAATCCATTTTCTGTTCTTGTCATTCTGAGGCGCAGCCGAAGAATCTCTAGATCCTTCACTCCGTTCAGGATGACATCCTAAACAAAACCAAGCGGGTATTCTTATCCCCCAAACAATCTGTCTTGAGATATTCCAGTCTTTTATATTTTTCAAAAACCAAAGAATATTTTTTTCATGTCTTTTTGGATAAAACTTTATTTTCTTTTTTTCGATTGCCTCAATTGCCGGTTTTGCCAAAGGCTCCATTTTTACAAACCACTGAGGTAAAAGCATTGGCTCAATTGTAGTCCCGCATTTATAGCAGGCTTCAATCGTATGAACGTAATCATTATCAACCTTTTCAAGAAGTCCCTTTTTCTCCATATCCTCTACTACTTTTTTTCTTGCATCTTTAATTCTCATTCCTTTATATGGACCGGCCACGTCGGTAAGTCTTCCTTCAAGATCAATAACTTTTACAATTTCAAGATTGTGTCTTTTTCCCATATCAAAATCCTTCATATCATGCGCAGGAGTGACTTTGGCAACACCGGTTCCAAAATCAGGATCTATGGTCTCATCTGCGATAACTTTCATTTTTTTCCTACCAAGAAGGGTCTCAAATTCTATTTCTTTTCCAATGAAGGCTTTATATCTCTTATCCTTTGGGTTAACAGCTATTGCAGTATCTCCAAATTTAGTCTCAGGTCTTACAGTTGCCAAGGTAAGCGGACCGTATTTTATAAAATAGAGAGGATCTTTTTGCTCTTTGTGATTTATCTCAAGATCCGAAAAAGATGTTCCGCAATGCGTACAATAATTAACTAATCTTTCGCCCCGATAAATTAGGCCATCGTCGTACATTTTTTTAAATGTCTTATGGACTATTTTTACAATATCCTCATCAAGAGTGAATTTGTTTCTACTCCAGTCAAGAGAAAAACCAAGACGTCTTAGTTGATTCTGCATCCCCTTTTTGTTTTCCAAAACATAATTTAAAATCATTTTATAAAGGGTGCCTCTGTCAAAATCGAAACGGGACTTACCTTCTTTCTCAAGTTTCTTTTCGAAGACAAACTGGGTTTCAAATCCTGCATGATCCGCGCCGGGAAGCCACAAAGTAGGATCTCCTTTCATTCGATGAAAACGAATGAGAATATCCTCAACTACATACATCGCATGGCCAAAATGCAAAGGAGCGTTAGCATTCGGCGGAGGAAGAATTATTGAAAACGGCTTCTTCTTTCTATTTATTCTGGAAATGAAATATCCATTTTTTTCCCATATCTTGTAAATATTCCTCTCTATTTTTCTGTGATCATAAATTTTATCCATAGACTTGCCTGAATAGGCATATTGTACCATAATATAGCTTGAGCGGACTAGGGACGGGAAATGAATCCTTCATATTATGATGTACGAAAATTATTTGAACTGTGTACTTATTACGGAAATTCTATAAAGATAGGCTTTCAAAAGAGAGAGCTATTTTTGAGTTAAGTTTATTCTAATCTCCTGATCCTGACTAACTTGTTTTTGTAAAATTGCTTTTTGATCTTGGTTTTTTAATCCCGATGATGACGTTAATATTCTAAATACCGACGGGTATGAGAACATTAAATCAAAAGAGTAGCTTTCCGTTCCTGGTTGTTTAAATAATTTCAAGTTATAAGAGACAAAGGGGGTATCAGATGAAATTTTTTGAGGAAGAGTATATTCTATCTCTATTTTTTTAAGCTTTCCTGACGGAACTATTACTAAAAATCCGTAAATAGTCTTATTGCCCTCCTCAGTTTTTTCAACTTCAAGCCCGTCTGGTGGAATAAAGTTTTTTGCCTCATAAATTAAGGGGTCTGTTACAGCTCTTACAGTTTTTTGAGAAACTCCATCTATTATCACTCCATCCAATACAGACCCCTTGGGCAATATAAATCTAATATAGTTTTTATAGTCGCCTCCGGGCCACTTCGTAGAATCATTCTTAAAAGATAAGGAAAGTTTTGATAAAAATTTTCCATCATCTTTTAATTGAGTTTTATAAGAAACACTTCTTCCTATAAAATAGTTAGCCTTATTTACTCCAATATTTGCTTCACTTATTCCTACAAAATCGTTAACAACCGAACTATCTATTTCTCTGTCGTCCCAAAGAGAGGAAGACAAACCGTTTACAGTAAAAGTTTTTTGGAGATCAGAATTTGAAAAGGCAAACAGAATATGTTTTTCTAAAATAGAATCTCCTATAGATTTTAAAATAGATAGGTAAGGAAGTTTTTTCTCGGAGGAAATTTTATTATTTATTGCTTTATAAAGAAAGGTTAAGAAATCTTTTTTTTGAGTCGAAGAGGGAAAAGAATTTTTATCAGCATGGGTTTCGGTAACAATAAAAAAATTATCTCCGTTTACTGTCTCTTTATATTCCGGGACATAAATTGGTCCGACAGCAGAAACTAAATTTTTAACAAAAGATACATCTATACCGATGACACCATCAACTATTTGCCCTGTTTCCTGGTACAGAAAAAATGCAGCTAGGGAGGCGGATTTGGTAAAGTCTACGTCAAAATTGCTATTTCTTAAATACCAATGAACCTCTGGAACATATCTTCTTATTGGATAAGGCGGTTCCACATGTCCCTTTAATTGTCCGTCTGCCTCATAAACATCGTGTATAGAAAAGTCTTCTATCTTTCCCTTATTAAGATTCAAAATTCCGTATGATCCGATAAATCCTCCTCCTGGACGAAGCTCCATGTTGTTCTGAAAAAGTACCAAATATTTATTCTTTCCTTTGGTATCTACAATATTGGGGAGAGTATTTTGAATATTAAAAACAGGTGTAATTAAATTACTATAAAACCCAATTGTTCTTACAAATTGCACCGGAAGATCGCCTTGAGCTTCTAATTCTTTAAGTGAAATCAGTGACTGCTTTAATAAAGTTATTGAGGATATCATATCTTCAGTTGGATCAACGCTTTCTCCTTTAGAAACTCTTTTAAGAAAATCTAAAGACTTTGTCGCATAGCTTGCTGACTCGGAAATTTTTTTTCCTGTTTCTATTTTTTTTAAAAATGGTTCTATGAAATTTCTTTTTCCAATAATATTTACTTGCCGAGTCAATACATTCAGTGTTAGTTCGGATAAATTAAATAAATTAAAAGAGGATAAAATTAAGGCTTGAGACGATTTTAAATCTCCTTTCTCAAGCGAAGCTCTTGCGCTATTTAAATTAATAAATCCTAAAGAAGAAAAAAATAAGGTTGATAAAAACGGTAGCAATAAAAATAATATAATCAAAAAAAGTGGGTATAAAAATTTCTTAATCTGATTTTCTTTTTCCTCGTAGAACTGCCCTTTAACAGAACTTTCTTGAATATAATCTATTTCCCTTTCTTCTAAGTTCAGATTTTTAATTTTTTCCTGATATGAGTAACTATCAAGCAGTAAATATTCTCCCTCTTCTAATTTAGGATCTTCTTTTCTAACAGCTTTATTAGGTTTTAGATCTATGTGGATATTAGGGTCTTTTTTTTGAATTAAATGTGCTAAGGATATTAGGGTCATCGGATATTTGGGGAGAAGATAAAAAATTTTAGATTCACTGGTGACACCAAAGATTCCCTTAATAATTCCGGAAATTAAATCACCGAATTGAATTGGAAAAACTTTTTCAAGTCCATCGCCTGGAACCTCAATTCTTCTAAATTTTTTGACTTGTTTTACAAAACCGTTGATCCTGTTGTTTAGCATCAATACTTCTCCTTCCCCAAAGATATCTCCATAGAGAATAATTTTCGTTTTTTTATACTCCGCAAGATCGGATTCTGTCTTATGAACTAAATCTAAAAAATAAGCTATAAAAAAAAGAGCGGAGTTATCCTCTTTTGCTTTTTTAATAAAAGTGTCGATCGAGTTATCTATTACACCGTCTGAAAAAAGAATAATGTAAGAATAAGTATTATCTGGGATCTCGGGAAATTTTTTACAGTAGGGGACGTGGATTATGTTGGAATTTTCTTCTTTGGAAGCTTTTTCACTTACTAAAACTATCAATAAATCTTTACTTAATTTTAAAGCCAAAGCTGATCCTATAATTCCGATCTTATCAACTATTAGAACCGGCTTATCTTGAACATTTGAATCTTCCTCTAAAATAAGGGCAGGCTTCTTCATTAAGCCTATTTTAGGCTAATTAAGGTTCGCTGTCTAGAGCAAGATTAACTTCCTTATCCGCCTCCTTATTTTTTTCTCTTGGAATATATGAATAATTTATGGGAGCGCGTATTTCTGATTCCTTTTCTCTAACTTTAAAAAGCAAACTCCTAAGCTCTGAGCTTTTTATCTTAAACACTCCTACAATTTGTGAATAAACAAGATTTGAATCAAGGAAAAAATCAATCCTAACATCTTCTGATAACTCCTTTTTATTTTCTATTATCCAAGAAAGAGCATAGATAACAGCTTTGTATTCAGCTATATTGTTTGTTGAATTACCTATTTTTTTTCCAAAACTTGCTATCCTATGTCCATTCTCGTCTTTTATAAAAATTCCGATTGCCGAAGGGCCTGGATTGCCCCTTGCTCCGCCGTCTGTAAATATGTTAAGTTTTTTAATCATTTTTGCTCCACATTAAGCCAAAGATAAATGATAGCAAAAGCTGACCCTGTTGAATAGTAAGAAAATAGTGATCAAAAGAACCTAAGATTAAAACTGATAAAAAAACTATAACTTTATAATTCGCAAGATTCCCTTTTTTAAAAATTCTTTGAAACGTTTTTGATAAAAAATAAATAAAGTAGATAAATCCTAATATCCCTGCCTGAGCCGCCGCAAGTAAAAAAATGTTGTGGACAGGCTGAAGATAAAAAATGATCTTATCTGTTTTTTGACTTAATGAAAACTCGAGTAAGAAATTATTTAATCCCGTACCAAACAGCAGGTGCTTTTTGATAATTGCTAAAGAACTTCTAAAAAGTTCCGATCTTTGAGAAAAAGACTCATCGGAAAAAGAAAGGATTGAAAATCTTAAAAGAAGAGAAGTATAAAAAATGAAAAATATTATAAGAACTATAAATATAAAAATAGGGAATGCGTTTTTTTTAAAAAAATTTCCCCCTATTCTAAACACTATAAAAATAACTAAAATAGAGAGCCAAAGTAAAAGCGCAATTCTACTAAAAGTTAGAAACAAACCCAAAGTGCCAACCGCAAGACAAATAAAATAGAAGAATTTTTCTAGTTTATTTTTTATTATTTTTAAATTAAACAAAATTAGTGTCATTGCCAAAACAAGATATCCTCCCAGGACATTCGGATGAGAAAACGTCCCGTATGCTCTTAAAATTAGCTCTCCGTCTAGAGAAGCATTTGCTATCCCGGGAGTTTGCCCGTTAAAAGTTCGTTCCCCAAAAAAATAAAAAATTCCGCCTATTGAGCTTTGTCTTAAATATTGGGTGAATGAAAGAAGTGATTCAAAAATTATTGGAATTGAAAAAACTAATAAGATTTTTTTAAAGTTAATCTTCGTTACAAAACGGGCAGTGTAAATTCCCAAAAAAACAAATTCCAAAAATTTTAAAAGGCCATAAAAACCGGCTCCGGGATTTTTGGAAATTAAGATTCCTATCAAAAAAATAAAAATTAAAAACAATAAGTTTAAGGAAAACCAGGGAAATTTTTTGAAAATTAACAGAGGCGATCTTAATTTTAGACGGGATATAAAAAAAATTAGAAGCAATAGGATTAAAACATCTGTTAAGTAAACTGTGGGGGAGAGATAATCTATTCTTATTCCTGAAATATACGAAAAGCTTGGCCAAAAGTGCCGGCCAAGTTGTGTTGGAAGAAAAAGCAGGATTAAAAAGAAAAGAATATTTTCTATCTTATGATTTTGGGCGAACAATAAGAACCCTGTCTCGTCCTTCGCCGACTGATTCGGAGACAACTTCTTCATCATCTTTAAGAGTTATGTGAACGACCCTTCTCTCCCAAGGCTTAAGTTGCAACAGGGTAATTTCCCTGCCTTCTTTTACAACCTGATCTTTTGCATCTTTTGCAATGCTTTTTAGCCACTCCTCTCTATTTTTCTTATAATCCCCCACTTCAAGTAAAATTCTTAAAAACTTGCCCAATTTCCTTGAAATAACCATAGAAAGTATAAGCTGCAGAGATTCTAAAATATCTCCGTGTCTTCCGATAACGATCCCGCTGTCTTTAGTGTCAAGAACTATATCTATGAACTCCTCGTTTGGAACAACCTTTATTCCTCCTTCGATTTCAAGTAGTTTAAACAACTCTTCTGTTGTATCTTTTATTATTTTTTCTTCTTTTTTGCTCATTTATTGCTTTTTAAAAGATTTAAATCTTTAAGGCCACCCCAGCCCGAAATTAGATATTGCTGTATGATACCAAAAATAGTGAAGGTGTTCCAGTAAAGAGAAAGTCCTATTGGAAATGTATAGGAAAAAAAACCAATCATTACAGGGAAAATATAAAGAGATTGGGACTGAAAAACACTTGCAAAATCATCTTTTTTCTTTTCTTTTTTATCTTTATCTTTATCTTTTTTTTGTGGAATCATCATTTTAGATTGAATAAACTGAAATAAGAATGTCAAAAGAGGAACTATTAAAATAAGGGGTCCTATTTTTGAAATTAGTCCTGCAGGATTTTGACCAAGGGGAATCCCAAGAAAGTTTGGATCCCAGGATCCAGAAAGCTTTAAAAAATCAAAATAGACAATTTTATTTATGCTTGATGCAACATCTTTTGCTCCCAGACGCACTATCTTGTCAAGAACCGTATAAAGCCCCCATATAATTGGCAGTTGTACGATCAAAGGAAAACAGCCGGCAACAGGGTTTACACCAAACTCCTTATATAATTTCATTGTTTCTGCCTGAAGTGTTTTTGCGTCATTTTTATGCTTGTCCTTAAGCTTTGATAAATGAGGACTTATCTCCTGCATTTTTTTTGATGCTTTAAGTTGAGGAGTTGTTAAGGGGTAAAGAATAAGCTTTATTACAATTGTTAAAAATATTATAGAAAAACCAAGAGCATACGGCACATGAATAAAAAAAAGAACTTTATAAATTCCTATTAATGCGTTAATTATTGGCCAAACTAAAATTGTATTAAATAGAGATGGATCCGTCATTATATTCCTTATAAAAAGGCTGGCATTTAAGAAGTCTTATAAAAGACAGATAACTTCCCTTTAAAACTCCTTCTTTTTCAATAGACAGCCTCGTATATTCAGAACACGTGGGGTAAAACCTGCAAGCATTCTGAACTCCCAAAATATTTTTAAAAAAAATTGAGAAAAATTTTTGATAGATAACTATTAAGAACAACAATAAATGTTTCATTTGATTTTTCTAAAAATTTCTGCTATTGATTTACAGATTTCTTTTGTTTCTTTGTTTTTTATATCATTTCTTACTAATATAAGTATATCTCTTCCAATTGGTAAATCGTTTTTGTTCTCCTCTACGCAATGCCTAATTTGTCTTTTAATTCTATTTCGGACAGTTGCTCTTTTATCTATTTTTTTTGAAACTATAACTCCGAATCTGTTAAAATCTGTGCCGTTTTCAGCAATCTTTATCAAAAAAAAACTAGAAGATATCTGATTTTCTTTTGTAAACTTTGTGCTCTTGGGCAGTCTTAATCCCTTTTTGAACATTAAGTTTAAATAGCAATTCTTTTTCTTCCCTTTTGTCTTCTTCTCTTAACAACTCTTTTGCCCGCATGTGTTTTTTTTCTTCTTAAAAAACCGTGTTTTCTTTTTCTTTTAATTTTTTTCGTTTTTGTCAGTCTCTCCATAAATAATGTTTTTAAGTATAACAAAAAAGGCAATTTTTTAATAGTGGGAAAAGGACATAGTTTTATCTATTTTATTATCTTGACAAGAAGTTCCAAACATCATTAAACTAATTGCCACCCCTTTGAAATGCCCAAAGGAAGATATTTATGAAAAACGTCCAAGAACTTTGGAAAACAATCCTTTCGGAAATAGAAACAGAAGTATCCAGAGCAAACTTCCTAACTCTTTTTAAAAAAACTTCTCTTTTATCTTTTGAGGAAGGGGTTGCAACGATATCAGCACCTTCCACAATGATCATAGATCTTCTTCAAAAACGATTTTACGAGATTATAAAAAAAACAATAGATAAGCATACCGGAAGAGAAGTAAGGGTTATATTCGTTCCCGGTACCAGCATAGTAGAAGAAAGAGTGTCTACGAAAACCGGGCCTCTTTTTGAAGAATACGAAAAACCCGTTCTTCCCATTGGTCATTTACCGAAGGTCAGAAAAGATTACACCTTTCAAACCCTGGCTGTTTCTTCAAGTAACCAACTTGCATACGTTTCGGCTCAAACAGTGGCAAAAAAAATTGGAGAGGCATATAACCCTCTTTTTATTTATGGACCCACAGGCGTTGGAAAAACTCACCTAATGCATGCCATAGCAAATCAGGTTTATGAAGCAAACCCAAATAAAAAAATCGCCTGTCTAACAAGCGAGGATTTTACAAATGAGGTTGTCGAGGCAATTCGAACAAACGATACTGCAAGAATGAAAAAGAAATTAAGAACGGTCGATCTTTTTATATTAGATGATGTTCAATTTATGGCAGGCAAAGAAAGAGTTCAGGAAGAGCTGTTCCACACATTTAATACGCTTATCGACAGGGGTTCTCAGATTATCATGTCCTCAGATAGACCCCCCTCTGAGATAAAAAAGATTGAAAAAAGACTCTCTTCAAGGTTTGCCGGAGGACTTACGGTTGATATAGAGCCGCCTGACTTCGAATTAAGAACAGCAATTCTTCTTATTAAAGCAAAAAGGCTTGACTTTAATCTTCCCATCGAAACAGCTAAGAAAATTGCGGAAAAAACCCTAGATACAAGAAGCTTGGAGGGAAACCTTTTGAGAATTATGACAGAATTTCAGGCAAAGGGAGGTAACATAGAAAAAATAGTTGAAAAAATATTGAATAATGGAAAAGATGAGGAAAATCATTACCACCCGGATGAATTAATAGAAAATCTTTGTACTTTCTACAGAATTAAACCCACTCAAATAAAAAGCCCAAAAAGAGATGCGTCTTTGGTTAAGGCAAGGCAAGTTGCTATGTATATCTTAAGAAAAGAGTTTGGGCTACCATTTGTTGAAATTGGCAATATGTTGGGAGGGAGAGATCACACTACGGTAATGCACGGAGTAGGCAAGGTGGAAAACCTTCTTTTAGAAAAAAAATTCTCTGAGGAAATGACAAGGATAATTAATTTTAACCGGGGACAACCCCTGGATTAATTTTTTTTAAACTTCTTTTATCTTTATCCTCATTTTTTTTCAACATTTTATCCACGTTTTTTCAGGCTCGGCCTCTTGCTTTTTTCCACTTTTCCCTATAAACTACTACAACTACAAATTTAAAATTATTCTTAGAATGAAGGTTTCGTTTCTTTCGGAAAACATTAGTAAAAAAATTTCCTTCGTAGGCCATGCTGTTTCAAGTAGATCGCAACTTCCTGTTCTTCTTAACCTTCTCCTTGTGGCAAAAAAGGGAAATTTTTTTATAAGCGCAACGGATCTCGAAATAGGAATAGAAGTAGCCGTTGCGGCAAACATCCAGGAGGAGGGTGAAATAACCGTTCCGGCAAAACCGTTTTATGAACTCTTGGGAAGCGTATCAAAGGGCAAGGTTACTCTTTATACCAAAAACAACAGCTTGTTTTTTGAAACGGATAAAATAAAAACTGTTTTTCAGA
>MFOT01000014.1 GCA_001782475.1 Candidatus Levybacteria bacterium RIFCSPLOWO2_01_FULL_38_21
ACTTCCAGTTTTTAATAGATTTAAAAAAGATTTTATCGATACTTTTTATACTTTAAAAAATGTTCATAAAAAAATTGCCAGAGATATTGATAAAAGAGACTATGATATCGTGTTGGTTCATACAGATATATCAACGCAAGCACCATATTTATTAAGATACCTTAAAACTTCCAATGTATATTTCTGCCTAGAACCTTTGAGAAACGCATATGAATATTCATTAAGAATAAAAACCGATGCGCTATTTATTAATAAATTTTATGAGAATTTAAATCGATGGATAAGGAAGGGGATAGATAGGGAAAACGCTAGGTCCGCGGATAACATATTAACAATGTCCTTATTCGGAAGAGAGAGGATAATTGGAGCTTATGATTT
The DNA here is from genome assembly GCA_001782475.1 of Candidatus Levybacteria bacterium RIFCSPLOWO2_01_FULL_38_21. Lineage (GTDB taxonomy): Bacteria > Patescibacteriota > Microgenomatia > Levybacterales > UBA12049 > 2-01-FULL-38-21. Next base: position 379 of record MFOT01000014.1, read on the forward strand.
ATATCCTAGCGTCTCATATTTAGGAGTCGATGAAGTAATTTTTAAACCGGTGACAATTAAGAAAAAAAATCAATTACTCTTTGTCGCGGCAAGACAAGCAATCTTTGGATATGATCTTGCTAAAAAGGCTATAAGGCTTATTCCTAAAAATATAAGACCTAATTTAAAGGTGTTACCGTGGAAAAAAAACAATTCAAAAAGACTAACCGATAATGAAATAGTAAAATTATATAATGAGTCAATTGCCACTCTTTCTCTAAGCCGTTATGATGTTTCAGGATTAGTTCCGTTGGAATCAATGGCCTGCAAGGTTCCGGTAATTGCTTTTAACGTAGCTGGATACCGTGAAATGCTGATTAAAGAAAAAACTGGATATCTTGTCGATTTTGATGCAAAAGAAATTGCTGGTAAAATTATTTTCTTAATTAATAACCCCAAAATTACGCGAGAAATGGGTGAAACGGGTAGAAGATGGGTTGAGAAAAACTGGACATGGAAGATTCAAATTAAAAAACTTGAAGAATTATTAATTAAGTTTTCAAAAAAATAAAATGATTTCGATTATCATTGTTAACTACAAAGTAAAAAAGGAGATTTTGAGATGCATCAGTTCAATATATAAATCAGGGTCAAATTTGGTTTTTGAAATTATTGTAGTTGATAATGATGAGAAAAACACAATTGAAGAGAATTTAAAAAAGCAGTTCCCTAAAGTAAAATATGTAAAAAGTCCAAAAAATATTGGGTTTGGGGCAGGGAATAATTTGGGAGCAAAATATGCCAAGGGAGAGGTTTTGTTCTTCTTGAATCCGGACACAGAAGTTTTAGAAAATTCAATCGACCTGCTTTACAAATTTTTAAATTCAACAAAAGATGTTGGGGGAGTCTCCCCTATTTTATTAAATGATAGGGGAGTCCTCCACTTTGTTCAGGGATCCCAGCATCTTACGATTCTTCGAGGTATTTTTAGCCTTTCTTTTATTCAGAAAATTTCTCCAAATAACCTCATTGCTAAAAAGTTTTTTTTAAATGACTGGGATAAAAAGACAGTAAGAGAGGTTGACGTCGTTCCAGGAACAGCTTTTATGATTAGTAAAAATTTATTTGATAAAATTGGCGGATTCGACGAGAAATTCTTTTTATTTTTTGAGGAAGCAGATCTTGCTAGGAAAATTTCAGCTCTTAAGCTTAAAAACTACGTAATTCCTCAGGCTAAAATAATTCATTTGGGGAGAGAAAGTACTAAGAAAAGAGATGATATAAGGGAAATATTTAGCAAAAGCAAGTTTTATTACTTTAAAAAGTGGCACGGGTTACTCGGCGCTTTAATAGTTCAAGCTTTTACTTCTATAAGTAAAATTCATCTTCTGTTAACTGCAATTTTACTTGTAGGGTTTTTTCTTCGTATATTTAAGCTTTCGGAGTTTATGGTATTTATCGGAGATCAGGGATGGTTTTATTTATCGGCTCGAGATATGCTCTTAACCGGCAAAATTCCTCTGGTTGGAATAACCTCAAGTCACACATGGCTTCACCAAGGGCCTTATTGGACATATATTTTAGGATTTATATTTTTAATTTCAAATTTTAATCCTGTCGCTCCTGCATATTTTACGGGAGTTTTTGGAGTAATATCCGCACTTCTTATTTATAAAGTAGGGTCCGAATTATTTTCAAAACAGATAGGACTAATATCAGGACTGCTTTATGCAACATCACCTCTTATTATTTTTTACGACAGGATGCCTTATCATACAACTTTAATTCCTTTTTTTTCTTTATTATTTATCCTGTCCATTTATAAATGGCTTTTGGGAAAAGCCATATTTTTCCCCGCTGTTATTTTAGTAATTTCTATCCTTTACAACTTGGAGCTTGCAACAACATCTTTGTGGGCGGTTCTGATTGTATTTTTAATTTACGGTATTTATAAAAAGAGGCAATTTGTCTTAGAACTTAGAAATTTCAAAATAATACTCTTATCGATATTTGTATTTGTTGTTCCAATGTTTCCAATTTTGAATTACGATTTTTATCATGGTTTTCCTCAAACACTTAAATTTGTAGCTTGGATGGGATATAAATTTTTAAGGCTTTTTGGGACGCCGAGCGTGGGTACAATAACTGAACAATCGAGTTATCTTACAGTTTTAAGTTTTCTTCTTGAGTTTTATAAAAGATTGATTTTTACACAAAGTTATCAAGTAGCTTTAATTCTGATGATAATTTCCTTTTCGATATTCTTTTTTACCATATATAAAGGTTTCAAAAATAAGAACCTTAGGTTGGGTTATTTAATTTTGGTTGTTTATTTTCTAATAAGCTTAATGGGATTTTTAATTGCAAAAACTCCTTCCGAGGCTTATATACCAATTTTCTTTCCTGCTATTATTATCATTACCGGAATATTTATAAATAAAATGTTGGAAATTAAAAGATTGAAATTAATAGGAATTTTATTGTTACTTTTTATATCATCTTCAAGTGTTTATTCACTTTTTACAAAGAATTTTCTTTCAAAAAGCGGGGAATTTGATCAGAGACTAAAGGCAGTTGATAAAATAATTCAAATGACAAACGGAGAAAAATATAATTTACTGGGAAAAGGCACGGGCAGTCAGTTTGAAAGTTTTACAATGAATTACGAATATCTGCTCTGGTGGAAGGGTCATCCTCCTTCAAAAGAAAGCGTAAAAACTAAAATTATAGTATCGGAAAGCCCGAGTAATATTATAATAGAAAAAAAATGATCACTACCGTAGTTCTTGCGAAAAATGAAGAGGAGAATATTGTTGACTGCCTAGAAAGTTTATCTTTTTGTGACGAAATTATTGTTATCGATGATAATTCAGAAGACAGAACAAGAGAAATCGCACAAAAGATGGGAACAAAGGTTTTTACCCACAGCTTAGATAATGATTTTTCAAAACAAAGAAATTTCGGGCTGGAGAAAGCAAGAGGAGACTGGGTGTTATTTGTTGATGCAGATGAAAGGGCTTCGAGAGAATTAAAAGAAGAGATTAAATCTAAAATTAAAAACGATAGAACTGACGGTTATCTAATAAAAAGAATTGATACTATTTGGGAAAGAAAGCTAAGGTATGGGGAAACTAGAAATATTGTTTTGCTAAGACTTGGTAGAAAGAATAAAGGTAATTGGATAGGAAAGGTTCATGAGGAGTGGAAGATTGAAGGAAGAATCGATATTCTAAAAAGTCATCTAGATCATTACCCTCACCCGACTGTATCGGAATTTTTAAAAAAAATAAATTTTTATACCGATCTTAGAGCCAAAGAACTTTTTGAAAAGGGAGTAAGGTCAAATTTTTTTTCTATATTATTTTATCCTACTGCAAAATTTTTAAGTAATTATTTTTTAAAACTGGGATTCATGGACGGGGTACAAGGTTTAATATTTGCTTTAATGATGAGCTTCCACTCGTTTCTCGTAAGGGGAAAGTTGTGGTTATTAATTAATAAGAAAAATGGTTAAGTATGTAGGTTTATCTACTCTCGAGGTTTTAGAAGAGGCAAAAAATTATAATAAGTGGATTTCCGATGAAATTCTTAAATATGTTAGTACGCCTGTTTTAGAGATAGGAGCAGGTATCGGAAACCTTACGAGCTATTTTTTGATAAAAAAACCTCTATATGTTACGGATGTAGACAATGGTTTAGTAAGTAACCTAAGAAATAAATTCAAAAATAATAAAGACGTATTTATTGAAATCCTAGATATTACAAAAGACCCTCCAAAAAAGTATCATTCTTTTTTTTCTACAATTTTCGGAATTAATGTATTAGAACATATTAATAATGATGAGCAAGCATTAAGGAATATTTACAAAATGTTGAGAAATAATGGTAGATTAATTCTTCTTGTCCCGGCCAAAAAGATTGCATATACAAAACTTGATAAAGAGTTGGGCCATTTTAGAAGGTATGAAAAAAGAGAAATTATCAAGAAGTTAAGAAAAAATGGTTATAAAGAAGATAAAATTTATTTTTTTAATCTAGTCGGTTTACTTAGTTGGATTATTCGAGATAAAATAAAAAGAAATAATATTAATTTAAAACCATATCACATTAAATTTTTTGATAAAATTGTTCCGATCCTCCGAATAATAGAATCATTTATACATGCTCCTGTTGGAATATCTCTTATCGTTGTTGCACATAAAAAAAATTAACATTATATATAATGAAGAAAAATATCATCCTTATAGGTTTTATTATTTGGGCGATAGTTATTTTGTCTTTTTATATAATTTATTTATTTTGTAGAAGTGGATTCTGTAAAGTCTAAATTGTTATTTATCTATGAATGCTATAGTTTTAAAGAATTATTTTTTAAGAATTGTATTCATAATTACTTTATTATTATTAATTAAAGTTTTATTTCTTCCGTTCTATCCAGATTTTAAAGTACACTATTTCGGCGCTAGTCACATTATACGAGGTGAAAATCCTTATATAAACGATGCTAATTATTTTACCCCTCAAGCGTATCCACCGTTTGATATGGTAATTTTTATTCCTTTTACCCTTCTTTCACTTGAAGCTGCATCAAAATTATGGGTGATTTTATCAATAGTGCTTGTTGTATGGTCTATTTATTTATGTTGCCGCATTTATCGTAGACCTTTTTATTCGCAAATAAATTTGTTTATTTATTCTCTCATTTTTATTTCTTTTCCTTTGAAATTTACCTTAGGAATGGGGCAAATTAATGCATTAATTTTGTTTTTTGTGGTACTCGGTTTTTATTTTTTAAATATGAAAAAAAATAGTGTAGTTGGTATTTCACTGGCTTTTCCCATTATGTTGAAATTTTTTCCGCTCTTACTTGTTCCATATTTTGTAATATTGAGAAAATGGAAGATTTTATCTGCATTATTCTTTTCTATGAATGAGATCGCCTATTATTTCCGATATATTTTACCAGATCTTTTTTCATCCTGGAAAGGGGATTACTATAATCAAGCCTTAAGTGGATTTCTAATGAGAAGTGTCTCTGATCCTATACTTCGAAATACATTTCGTATTATTATTTCTCTTATATTGTTAATCGTTAATTTTATTATTATAGTTTCAAAGAAAACGAAAAATATTAAAAGAATAAATCTTGAAATTGCATCCCTGCTTATACTTAGTGTATTAATTAATAGTTTTTCTTGGCAACATCATTTTATTTTCCTCATTTTGCCATTTATTATTATATTTTATGCTTTACAGAATCAATCAAAAAGTGTATTTTTATACATTTTTTTGGCGATTAGCTATATACTTATTTCTATAAATTTTAAAAATCCCAACATACTTCCATTATTATTTCAAAGTCACGTTTTTTTTGGTGGATTAATCCTATGGATAATAAATTTATATATGCTTCTTAAATACAAAATTTAATAAATGCTAATATAGTATGTTTTCGGTCGCAATTTTAATTGGAATTTATTCATATTTAATATTTGCAATTGGGTTATTAGGGTTATTGTACAGACAGGTGATATTATTGTTGACGTTTGTTTTTTTTATTTTTTGTATAGTTTTATTTAAAAAGCAAATTAAATATTTTACCACTGGGTTCATTACAAGGAGCATCCTTGCTAAAGCTGTGCAAGGATACTCCTTTAACAACCTATCATTTTTATTATTATCATTATTAATAATTCAGAGTTTAATTAATCTGATTGGTACTTTGGGGCCGGAGTTAGGATTTGACGCCCTTTGGTACCATTTAACGCTTCCCAAACTCTATATACAAAACCACAGTGTTCTACATATTCCAGGTTCACTTCTCTATTACTCCAACATGCCAAAATTAACAGAAATGTTGTATACTGCCTCACTTTTTTTTGGAAACGAAATATTAGCTAAGCTAGTTCACTTTTCTTTTGGTTTACTATCGTCTATAGCCTTATATTTTCTTTCAAAAAAATTTCTTGATAGAAATCTATCTTTAATTGTTGTTCTTATTTTCTATTCAAATTTGGTTGTTGGTTGGCAGTCAATAACCGCATATGTTGATTTGAGCAGAACATTTTTCGAACTAATGGCATTGTGGGGATTTATTAATTTTGTTGACAAGGATACTCCTAGTATGAAGCTAACAAGGAGTATCCTTGCAAAGAGGGTATGGTTAGTTGAATCTGCAGTGATGCTCGGACTTGCTGTATCGATAAAACTTCTCGCCTTGGGCTCGATTGGCATATTTTCGTATCTAATTATTTATTTCGGTTTGTCCAATCACAAAAAAATTACGAAAGTTCTTATAGATGTATTAACTTTTATCTTATTTTCGCTAGCTGTCCCTCTGCCTTGGTTTATATTTTCGTTTGTGCATACCGGGAATCCAATTTATCCTATATTCTCGTCATTTTTTCAGGATATAAACCATCAGGTTTTTAATGCGGCTTTATTAAATCCGATAAATTTTATTAAAACCAGCTGGAAGGTGCTTACTCAAGCGTCTGATCCTATTTCACCTGTCTATATCATCTTTTTACCAGTTATTATTTTGACATTTAAAAAACTAAATTTTCATTCAAAAATAATTTCCCTATACTGTCTTTTAGGGTTTATTTATTGGTATTTTACTTCACGTGTCGAAGGAGCAAGACTTTTGGTTCCTTACCTACCGGCTGTATCACTTGTATCGATAATTTCTTTTAATAACCTTAAAAGAAACAATATTAATGTACCAGTATTAAGAAAAATAGGATTGACGGTTGTACTACTTATAGTATTTATATCTATTGCCTACCGAAGTATTGCTAACTATAAATATTTGCCTGTTATTTTGGGCGTCGAATCAAAAGGGCAATTTTTAACGGACCATCTAAATTTCTCTTTTGGTGATTTTTATGATACGGATAATTATTTTAAAAAAAATATAACATCAAAAGATACAGTGCTTTTGTATGGGTTTCACAATCTTTATTATGTAAATTTCCCATTTATAGATTCTTCGTGGGCTAAAAAGGGAGATAGATTTAATTATATAGCAACTCAAAATTCAGATCTCCCAAAAAGATTTTCAAATTGGAATTTAATCTACTATAATCCAAAGACTCATGTTAACTTATATAGCTTAGGGGGAATACGATGGGTTTATTAAAATTATTATTTATTATAGTTATTTTTTTATTTTCGTTCGGAGAGATAATTAGAGTACCATTCGCTGGCCTTTCTATAAAATTAATTGACATAGGAGTTGTTGCACTTGCGTTTTATTGGATTTTACTAAGCTTTAAAAATCTAAAAAAAATTAAAATAGATAAAAGATTGGGCTTTCCTATATTAATATTTTCCGTAGTTGCCCTGTTATCGCTTCTTTTGAATGCGAGACTTCTGAACATTAATGAGTTGTTTGTTTCCTCTTTGTATCTTATCCGGTGGATTGCATACGCTTCAATTATCTTTATTATACCCATGTTCGATAACTCTTTTAAAAAAATAATAATTAAACTCTTAATATTTATAGGAGTTGTCATTGTAGTTTTGGGTTATATTCAATATTTTTTATATCCAAATTTGCGAAATCTTTATTATTTAGGATGGGATGAGCATTTATACAGGCTGTTTTCTGCTTTTCTTGACCCAAATTTTGCAGGCGCCTTCTTTGTTTTATATTTCCTTTTCGTTTTAAATATTTTGATCGAGTCGTTAAAAAAACAAGCAAGATTTTTTTCATTTTTTCTTGGTGTTATTTCACTTATTACGTTGATTGCCATTTTTTTAACATACTCAAGAAGTGCACTTTTAATGCTTATAATAGGATCGTTTGTTTTTTTATTTTTATATACAAAAAAATCATTTGCAGTTTTGATTGTTATTATTTTTTTATTGGCAACCGCACTCGTCCCAAAAGCATATACAACCGAGGGGACAAATTTTTTAAGAATTGCATCCTCGGAGGCGAGGCTTGGTTCTGCAAAACAAGCAATAGAAATTTTTAAAGAAAGCCCGGTTTTTGGTGTTGGGTTCAACGCTTATAGGTATGCAAAAAATAGGCACGGGTTCACTTTTGGTAATTGGGAAAAAAGTCACGCTGATGCCGGAACAGATAATAGTTTTCTTTTCTTGCTCGCAACAACGGGAATCGTTGGGTTTTTTGCACATTTTTATATGTGGTTTAAAATTTTAAAAATAAATATTAGATCAAAGCTTCTTATTGCTTCCGCTACGGCTCTTTTTGTGGATAGTTTATTTATTAACAGTCTTTTTTATTCTTTTTTGATGTTTTGGATTTTTAGTTTGGTTGGACTTAGGGAGAATATGTAACTTTGATTTCTTTTTCTGCTTTATTACCCGCCTGATCTTGCGCAACGACCTTTATCGCATTGTCCCCATCTTGTAAAGGAAGGCTATAGGAAAAGTTATTATTCTCATCAATAACTGCCCAGAATCCATTTACGGTTATTCTTACTCCTGAATCTGTTTTACCCAAAACTTTAAGTGTATTTTGATCTTTTTCAAATTTTTGCCCGTCAGTTGGGGAGTCTACCGATAAACTGGGAGGACTATTTATATACGTGGCCACAAGTTCGTTGGAAAAGTCGCTTTCTTTATCGGTCTTTGTTGCTTTGGCTTTTATTTTATTATCTCCTGTCTTTAGAGAAATTTTGAATGAGAAGTTGCCATTATCTTCAGTTTCTTTTTTTTCTGATAATGAGTCGTTAATGTATAAGTTAATTATCTCATTCTTGGATGCGATTCCGGATACTAAAACTTCGGCGCTATTGGTTGCGCTTGGGATCGGATTTAAAACAGGAGGGCTAATATAGGTAGATTGAGCGCTTTTTAAAGATCCATCGGATTTCTTTTGACCGGATAAAAACAAGCTAAAATTTACCAAAAGAGGAATGCCAAATTTTACAAGGAGTATTAAAACTATAATAATTCCTAATACGCTTAGGAATAAGTTTTTACGAGACTGGCTTTCAAGTCTTCTTGAGAGTCTTGAGTATTTATTTCTTTTCATAAATTAATAGCTTGCACTAAGCCTTCGGCGTGAGCTCGGCCGAACGCTTGCCGAAATGTGAGCCGGAGGTGAGATTCGAACTCACGACTTGCTCTTTACGAAAGAGCTACTCTACCAGCTGAGTTACTCCGGCAGCAATTTATATTTTATGAAATTTAATCTCAAAGAGCAACTTTTAAACAATTACTCACAATTACTTACGCAAAACCCCAGGGTGTCAATACAAATCCACCCCAAGGGTGTACAGGTAGGGTGTACATACTGAATGTTGCAAATGTGTTGGGAGATAACGCAACTATTGACTATGCCGAATCAACGTATATAATGGTTAATAATCTGTCTGTTAGTATGGGACAATCGTTACCAGAAGGATACTCTCAGGGTAAAAACCCTGAAGAAAAAGAAAAACGTAGACCCGATTGCATGACAATGTTAGAAGCGAGACAACAGTCAGTTAATAGTCTTGTTTGCGTTGGACTTGATACCGATCTTCCCCTTATCTCATCAGTAAATTTTGATACCGAAACTCTTTCTCTTGGTGAGCGATTCGCAAGTGCCTTAAGTGGTTATGGTGATAGTGATTTAATGCGTTATTTTAACACAGAGAATATTAAAGCAACTTATGATTTAGTCTGTGCATACAAACTGAATGCAGCTTATTACGAATCAGAAGCTGTTCGGGGAATGGATGCATTATGGTATAGCATTCACTACATACAAAAATATCACCCAGGAATACCCGTTATTTGTGATTCAAAAGTTGGCGATATAAGAAAAACGAATGAAAAATATGCTAAGAAAATATTTGATGTTTTAGAGGCAGATGCTGTGACAATAAACCCTTGGGCTGGTTTGACTTATCAAGAATCCAGCCAACCCGCGCAAGATATCATTGAACCATTTGTGAAAAGGAAGGAGAAGGGAGTTTTTATTTGGTGCAAATCTTCAAACCCCGCCGCTGGTCAGATTCAAGATCTTCCCGTAGATCTAAGGAGAATATCTCGACAATACAAAGATAGTTTTGGTGACATTTTGGAACTTGCAGAAATTGTAAGACAGAATGTAGTTCCTGTATATCAAATACTTGCATTTGTTGCAGCGAGATATTGCAACGATAATGGAAATGTTGGAGTAATAGCCGGATCAACTTACCCAGAAGCAATTGGTATAATTAGAAAAATCGTGGGAGATAATATGCCTATCCTTATTCCTGCAGTTGGAAGGCAGCATGGAAATGTTGAAGAGTCTGTTAGGAATGGCTTAAACAGCAGAGGAACAGGGGTTTTAATGAGTGCTTCCAGTAGCATTATCTATGCATCAGACGGACCGGATTTTTCGCGTGTCGCAAGACGAGAAGCAGAAAAATTAAGAAATGAAATAAATTTATACAGACAAGCTGCATAATATGGCACCTCAAGAAGGTCCCCCAAGAAATAGACAGGACCAAGAAGGTTTTATTTTTTCTTCTGAATGTCAAGCCTTGGCAGAAGGAATGTTTGCTCTTAGAGCTATAAGGTTTGGAGATTTTAAATGGACATTTCATAATGATTATCCCGATGTACCTCTTGCGCCAATGTATTTCGAACTTAGAATGGTTCGTAGGCATCTAATACTTAGGAACTATCCAGTCGATATTCTTCAAAGTGAAGCAAGAGGATTGACGTTCGATATGATTGCTGATGTTCCCACAGCAATAACTCCTACAGTTGCTTTATTGGCCAATAGATTGGGGGTTGGAATGGTTTCTCCCAGAAAAGAGCGGAAGGGTAAGGGCTCAGGAGCATTGGTTGATGGATTTCTACCGGAAGACATAGGAACAACTGTTCTTCTAATAGATGATGTTTTGTCAAGGGGGGATTCAAAGTTAATTTTAGCGGAAAATCTTAAAAAAGAAGGTGCTATAGTAAAAGACATAGTTGTTCTAATGGATTATGAAATAGGAGGAAGACTAATACTTGAACGAAACGGATATAATGTTCATTCTGCTTTTACAGCAAAACAACTACTTGGCTATCTTCATCTGAGTGGAAAAATAAGTACAAGCAAATATCATAAGACATTACAAGGATTCTTGGAAATAAGAGATTTTTTCCGTAAAGTCGATGGAAATAAGTTTTGATTAAACTTCCGTAGGTTTTGAGGCTCTCCTTTTATACTTTGTCGCTACTTTAAGTTCTGTTATGGCTCTTATTAAATCTGCCTGTGCCATTCTAAAGTCTCTATCACTTACTTTCTCTTCCATCAGTTTTTCTGCTCGTTTTTGAGCTTCCTGGGTTTTGGCAACTTCTATATCTTCTGCTCTTATTGCATAATCTGCAAGAATACTTATATGGTTTTTAGCTACCTCTAAAAATCCTCCTGTTACCGCAAGAGCCTCTTGAGAATTTCCTTTTCTGATAATTAACTCTCCCGGGATTATTTTTGTGAGAAGTCCAATATGATTTGGAAGAATTGCTATTTGTCCATCGGCTGTTGGAGCAATCAACTCATCAATCTCATTTTTATATACGATTTTTTCTGGTGTTATTATCTCTAAGATTAAGTTCATATTAGGCTCTTTTTACTACATCATTGATAGGTCCTGCCATAAAGAAGGCGGATTCTGGAATTTTATCATGCTTTCCTTCAAGAATTTCTTTAAAACCTCTGATTGTATCCTCAATTTTTACATACTTGCCTCTCTGTCCCGTAAATATTTCGGCAACAAACATCGGTTGACCGAGGAATCTTTGAATCTTTCTTGCTCTTGCAACAATAAGCTTATCTTCATCGGATAACTCATCGATTCCCAAAATCGCAATGATATCCTGAAGATCCTTATATCTTTGAAGTACTCTTTTTACCTCCTGCGCAACACTATAGTGATCCTCCCCAACAATATTTGGGTCAAGAATTCTTGAGGATGAAGTTAGAGGATCAACTGCAGGATAAAGTCCCTGTTCGGCAATTGAGCGCTCGAGTGTCAAAGTTGAGTCAAGATGAGAAAAAATTGTTACGGGAGCAGGATCTGTATAGTCGTCTGCCGGTACATAAACTGCCTGAACAGATGTTATAGAGCCGTTTTTGGTAGATGTTATTCTTTCCTGAAGATTTCCCATTTCTGTTGCTAAGGTTGGCTGATACCCAACAGCAGAAGGCATTCTTCCTAAGAGTGCCGAAACCTCTGAACCTGCTTGAGCAAATCTAAAGACATTGTCTATAAAAAGCAATACATCTTCTTTTTTCGTATCTCTAAAATATTCTGCCATTGTTAAAGCAGTTAAAGCCACTCTTAGTCTATTTGCAGGAGGTTCATTCATTTGTCCAAAAACCATTACAGTCTTTTCTAAAACCTTTGCTTCCTTCATCTCAAGCCAGAGATCATTTCCTTCTCTTGTTCGCTCTCCAACCCCTGCAAAAACTGAATGACCTTTATGTTCAACTGCGATATTTCTGATAAGTTCTTTAACAATAACTGTTTTTCCAACTCCCGCACCTCCAAAAACAGCTATTTTTCCGCCTTTTGTAAATGGAGCTATTAAATCGATTACTTTAATTCCTGTTTCAAGAACATGAGGCTTAGTTTCCTGCTCAACAAGTGATGGGGGAGCTTGATGAATCGGTTGACATTCAATAGATTTTTTTTCTATTTTCCGACCGTCTATAACTTCCCCCAATACATTAAATATTCTTCCCAGAGTTTTAGGTCCCACAGGAACTTTTATCGGAGAATTCGTTCTTTTTACACTCATTCCTCTTTTAAGTCCGTCGGTTGGTCCCATTGCAAGTGCTTTTACTTCGTTATCCCCAATTACAAAAGCAACTTCCAAAATTAGCTGTTTTTTATCCTCCGTTTCTACAACCAGCGCCTCGTTAATTGATGGTGGGGCAACGGGGAATCGAACGTCCACAATCGGCCCTTGAATTCTTATAATAAATCCTTCGTTTTTACTCATAGGCAAAAGCACTAGCTCCGTTTCCGATATCAAGAATTTCATTTGTAATCTTTTCTTGTCTTTGTTTATTATATTCAAGTCTTAGATAATCGATTATTTCCTTTGCATTTTCTGTAGCACTTTTCATTGCGATCATCCTAGCTGCCTGCTCTGATAGATAACTTTCCAATAAATACTGATATAAAACCATTTCAAGATAGTGTCTTAAAAGTGAAGGCAGAATTTCTTTCGCGCTGGGTTCAAATATAGTAAATGGGAAAGTTTCCTCATTACTCTCATCTGCTTTTTGAATTTTAATAGGGAGAATTGTCTCTACTTTCGGAGATTGATAGAAAACTGTTGAAAAATGTGTATAAAGAATCTTAACGTTTGCGATTTTTTTATTTAGGAAATAGTCGTCAATAATTTTTGCAATTGGGTAGATCATATCAAAAATAGGCAGGGTAGTGCCAAAATTAAATGAGGCTATTATTTCTTTTCCAAGCCTTGCTACAGCGCCTTCAATTTTTTTTCCTACTGTAATATATTTTATGTCTTTATTATTTGTGTCTTGATCCAATAACTCTTTTACTAAATTAGTTATCAAACCCCCACAAAGTCCCTTATCCGAAGATATTACTAAAAGAAGAGCATCAGTTACGTCTTTCGGCGTTTTCATATAATCACTTTTTTCCTCTTCCTCTAATTTATTTGTTAATCTTTGTGTTAAGAACATAAGTTTCTCAACATATGGTCTTCCGGAAATAGCCGCATCCTGCGCTCTTTTAAGCTTTGATGTTGCAATCATTTGCATCGCTCGAGTTGTTTTAGAGACGTTTAGCGCAGTCTGTATTCTTCTTTTTATCGTAATAATATTTGCCATTCTATTGACTAAAAATTTTTTTAAATTCTGCTATAGCTTCCTCCATTTTTTTAAGAGCTTCACCCGATGGTTTTTCGCCGCTTGACAATGTTTTAATAATCTGCGGATGATTTCTTTTGATAAAATTGTGGAACTCCTCTTCAAACTTTCTTATTGACTCAACTTTAATATCATCTAAAAAACCATTTACTACCGCCCACATACTTAAAATTTGAAGAGATTCCGCCAGCGGCTTATACTGTGATTGTTTTAAAACTTCTGTAATTCTTTTTCCTCTCTCAAGCTGGGCTTGAGTAGCTGAATCAAGTTCTGACCCAAACTGAGCAAAAACTGCAAGTTCCCTATACTGCGCAAGCTCAAGTCTTACTCGTCCTGAGGTAAATTTTATCGCAGAAGTTTGCGCTGCCCCTCCTACCCTTGAAACCGAGTTTCCAATATTTATTGCTGGTTTTATGCCACTATTAAATAGATCAGACTGAAGATAGATCTGACCATCTGTTATAGATATAATGTTTGTAGGGATGTAAGCTGAGATATCATTTGCCTGAGTCTCTACAATAGGAAGGGCTGTAATAGAGCCGCCTCCAAATTCTTTGTTAAGCTTTACGGCTCTTTCCAAAAGTCTTGAGTGTAAATAGAATATATCTCCCGGGTACGCTTCTCGTCCCGCAGGTCTTCTTAGAACCAAAGAAATTTGCCTGTATGCCCATGCGTGCTTGGTTAGATCATCATATATTATTAAAACGTCTTCTCCTTTTTCCATAAAATACTCCGAAATAGCAACACCAGCGTACGGAGCAAGATACTGAAGAGCTGCCGGGTCTGAGGCGGTTGCAGAAACTACGATTGTATAATCCATAGCGCCGAATTCTTCTAGTTTATCTATAATTTGAGCAACAGTACTTTGCTTTTGACCTATTGCAACATAGACAGCAATAACTGGTTTAAGTTTTGATTCGCTCTGAGGTTTTTGATTTATAATTGCATCAACAGCAATAGCAGTTTTTCCCAAACCTCTGTCTCCAATAATAAGTTCTCTTTGCCCTCTGCCAATTGGGATTATCGTATCAATGAGTTTAATTCCGGTTTTTAGCGGGGTATTCACAGGCTCTCTTTGAATAACACCGGGCGCTATTTTTTCAAGCGGCATGGATTTTCCAGTCTTAATGCTTGGTTGTCCATCCAGTGGCTTTCCTAAAGGCGATATAACTCTTCCTATTAACTTTTCCGATACAGTTATACTTAAGACATTTCCTGTAGTTCTTATCTTTTCTCCCTCTATTATGTTTTCTCCACTTCCAAAAAGAATTATAGAAACATAATCTTCATCAAGATTTAAGATTACTCCTTTATTTCCGCTTTCAAATTCTACCTGCTCTCCCATGAAGGCGCGAGATAATCCCGATGCAATTACAACTCCATCACTATTTTTTTCAACAACTCCAATATTTTTAGTTCTTGAATCTTGAGAAAAAGACATAAGATTTTGCTCAAGTTCTTTAATTATGTCCTCATTTTTAATCATATGATTGCTTTATATACGATGCTAAGCTTTTCAAGGAGTCTTTAACATTGAATTCGTAAACTATATCATTATCTACTATTCTTATTCCGGCTATAAGGTCTGATCTTTTAATATATTCTATTTTCTTTTCGGGAAACATACCTCTTAACTTACTTGTTGTCTTTTGATCGACCTTATCTATGGGGGTAAATACCAAAACTTTTTTCTCACGATCTAATTTTTTTATAAATCTAATGTAGGTTTTTAATTGTCTCCTATTAAGAAGGGGGGCAATTTTTTTTATTTTCTCAGGATCTAAGTTTCCTTTTTTAAAACTTTGCATTGCAAGTTTTTTAATTTGTTTAATCTTCATACCAATCTACTTTTTTAATTTTTTTAAGAGCGGCATCAAGAAACTGTTTTTGTTCTTTTTCTCCAAATACGTCCTGCATGGATTTTTGCAAAAATTCAATAGCGAGTTTGCTTACTTTTAAAGCTATTCTTTTTTCCAATTCTTTAGATTCTTGTGCAATCTTTCCTAAGCCGGTTGATATCATGTATTCTGTTTGTTTTCTGGTTTTTTCTTCTGTTTCTCTGGCAATTTCCTGCGTTCTGTTTTTTGCATCTTCTATTATTTTCTCTGCTTTTTTTTGCGTGTTTTTTAATATAGTTTTCTCTTTTTCTAAGGTTTCTTCTAAGATCTTTTTACTCTCCTCGGCCTGTTTTAAGCTACCTTTTATTAAGTCCTCTCTTTTTTTAAGCACTGAAAGCACTGGTTTGTAGGCAAACCTTTTTAAAATATAAAAAATTATTAGAAAATTTATAATTTGAGCCCCCAAGAGAAGGGGGTCAAGCCCAAAGTTCTTTATCAGTTCCATAAGCTAAAATTATTTCATAAAGGCCAAGATCAGGGAATAAATCGCAATTGCTTCGGCAAACGCCATAGCCAGCAACATTGCAGGCAGTATCCTCCCCGAGCTTTCAGGATTTCGTCCTATTGCTTCCATTGCCCTTGCTCCTATAAGGCCGATTGCCAAAGCAGGGAGCATTCCTCCAAGCGCTATAATTAAGCCTCCAGATATACTAAAATTCATTGCACATCACCCCCTTTTTTTGTCTCTTCTCATAGTTAGTGTCTTGCTTTACGGGTATTATCAAGCATATCATGGTGGGGGGTAGTAAGGATTGCCATAAATGCCATGGTAAGCATAGAGAATACGAGCGCCTGGACCAGCCCCACGACAACCTCTAGGAGAAGAAACGGCAGCGGAAGAAGGACGGCGAATATAGAGGAAACAGTAAGAAGAACGATTTCTCCTGCAAAAATGTTACCAAAGAGACGAAAGGAAAGCGAAACAACTTTAGTTATCTCGGATATTATTTCTAAAATTCCAATAAAAAGATTAATCGGATTTAAAGAAAAGTATCTGCTTAAATAATTACTTATACCTATCGTTTTTATGCTTAAGATATGGGTTGCAGCAACTGATATCAATGCAAGTCCTAAGGTTGTATTGAGATCACTCGTTGAGCTTCTTAAAATAGGCACAAGTTTTCCTTTTTCAAAAAACCCGATGCTGTTGACACCGGGTAAAAGACCGCTCCAGTTGGCAAGGAGAATAAAAATAAAAAAACTCATAAAATACGGAAATATTTTTTTCACTTTTTTCTCAGATACAGATTCTGCTATTTCATAAAAAAGCTGTATAATTATCTCGACTATATTTTGATAAAGCCCGGGAACCAATTTAATATTTTTAGCCAGTACAAAAGACGCGGCAAAAATAATTATATCTATAAGAAGTGTATCTATAATTGTATTCGTTATCCTAAAAGCACCTAAATGGAAAATAGCCTCGGACTGGAATGAGAACATTGTAGTAATATTTTATGGAGAAAGCGAAGGTAAGTCAAGATGACAAATTCTTTTTAGTTAACCTTAGCTACTTTTTCGGCAATAATTATAGGTTTTTCGTTCTTTGTATCTACCCGTCCCTCAATAATAATTACAGTATCTCTTAGGAGATAGCTTTTATATTGCTCAAAAAATTTTGGAAAAATTACACATTCAACGGTAATTCCTTTTTCGTCTCCTATTGTTAAAAAGGCCATCTCGCTTCCCGTTTTTCTCGTAAAAATTCGCCTTATGTTCTCTACAATTCCGCCAATCTTTACCCTTGAACCTTCTGTCTCCTCCATAATTAGTGAGATATCATGAGTAACTTTATCTTTTAGCGATATTAACTCGTCCATCATTGGGTGAGATGTTAGATAAAGACCTAAGAATTCTTTTTCAAAACTTAGTTTTTCTTTTAAGGTAAAATCTTCTACGTCAGCTTCTAAGGGATCGGGGAAATTTTCTTTATCGTCAAATAGAGAGACCTGCCCTTCTTTTTTCTGCTGCTTTTTCTTATGTAAAAACTCAAGAATTTCAGAATATTTCATAAGAAGAGAGGCTCTTTTGCCAAAAGAGTCCAATGCGCCGGCTTTTATTAAACTCTCTATTGTTTTTTTATTTACACTACCCAAATCTACTCTTTCTAAGAAATCGTCAAGGTTTTTAAAAATCCCCACCTGCCTATTTGAGATAATATTCCCGATTGCAGCTTCCCCAATATTTTTGATGGCAGAAAGCCCAAATCTGATACTCGATTTCCCTTCTATAGAAAACTCGCTTCCAGACTTATTTATATCTGGGGGTAGCACTTTTATATCCAATCGTTTGCATTCTGCAATACCTTCTGCAATTTTTTCGTTTTTTGAAGGACCGCTTGTGCCCCTTGATTCGGCGGTTAAAAATGCGCTCATAAATTCAACCGGATAATGAGCCTTAAGATAAGCGGTTCTATAGGCAATAGTTGCATAACAGGCTGCATGAGCCTTGCCAAAACCGTATCCAGCAAACGGCTCAAATAACGTCCACAAATTCTCAGCATCTTTTCTTTTCATCCCGTTTGAGACGCAACCCTCGACAAATTTATCGTGTTGCTTTTTCATTTCGGAAGGAATTTTCTTTCCCACAGCTCTTCTTAATTTATCTGTGTCAATCCATGAATAACCTGCAACTTTTATTGCCGTAAGGAGAAGATCATCTTGAAAGGTAATAATCCCATAAGATTCTTTTAAAACATCTTTTAGTCTTTTATCTGGGTAAGTTATAAGTGAAGGATTATGTTTCCTTTTTATAAATTCTGGAATATTTGCCATCGGACCTGGTCTATAGAGAGCTACCATTGCCTGAAGATCAAATATAGAAGTTGGTTTAAGTTCTTTAATATATCTTCTCATACCGGATGACTCAAGCTGAAATATCCCCGTAGTTTCTCCTGAGGCTAAAAGTTCATAAGTTTTCCTATCATCAAAAGAGATATTTGAGAAGTCCACATCAATTCCACGATTTTCCATGATGAATGTTAAAGTTTCTTGGATAATTGTCAAGTTCCTAAGACCCAAGAAATCAATCTTTAAAAGACCTACTCCGTCTTCTCCGACCGTATACATATCGTACTGAGTTATTATTTTCTCGCCGTTTGGTTCTCTTTGGAGCGGCGTATATTCAGTTAGAGGTTTATCTGCGATTACGACTCCGGCAGCGTGTACAGAGGCATGCCTTACAACACCCTCAATTTTTTTCGCCAGATCTAAAAGTCTTTGTGTTTCTGGTTCTGTCTGATACGCAATTTGAAGTTCAGGGCTTTGTTCCAAAGCCTTATCTAACGTCATTGCATGCCCCTGCCATCCTGGCGGCATCATTTTTGCTATTCTATCGGGAACTAAATAGGGAAGGCCCAAAACTCTTCCTGTATCTCTTACAGAACCTCTTGCCTCAATAGTTCCAAAAGTTATTATTTGGGCAACTTTGTCCCGCCCGTATTTTTTTGTTACATATTTAATTACCTCGTCTCTTCTATTATCTGCAAAATCCAGGTCTATATCTGGAGGAGAGGGACGCATCGGGTTTAAAAATCTTTCAAAAGGAAGGTTAAAAAATAAAGGATCAACATCTGAAATTCCCAAAGCGTAAGAAACAATTGAGCCGGCATTTGATCCGCGTCCCGGACCAACTGTAATCCCTTGAGCTTTAGCCCAATTTACAAAGTCGGCAACTATTAGGATATAGGTCTCATAACCTTTCTTAAGAATTGTTTGCAATTCGTAATCTGTCCTTTTCCTAATTCCTTTTGTAATTTTTTTATACCTTATTTTAAGCCCTTCTTCAACTTTCTCTTTAATAAATTCTGCGGGAGTTTTTTTACCGGGTACGTTAAACGATGGTAATATCCATCTTCCAAGTTTAATTTCCAAATCGCACATATCAGCAATTTTTGAAGAATTTTCAATTGCCTCGGGTATATTTAGAAAAAGTCCTAACATTTCCTCTTTGCTTTTTATATAGAAATCTGGAGAAAGAATCATCGATAACTTCCTGTTTTTATCATTTAGAGTAGTTTGAGTTTGTATGCACAAAAGAATTTCCTGGGCTTCTGCGTCTTGCGGATAAATATAATGGTTATCATTTGTTGCTACAAGAGGGATACTTAATTTTCTTGATAAATCTACTAATTTCTCGTTTAAAAGATCTTGGTTTTCTATATTAATATGCTTTTGAAGTTCCAGATAAAAGTTTCCTTCGCCAAATATTTTAGAAAGAGTCTTAGCTCTGTCTACAGCGGTTTCTTCTTGGCCATTTATTAATGGTTCCGATATAAAACCATTTAAACAAGAGCTTAAACATATAATGCCGCTAGCGTGTTCCTTTAAAAGCTCAAGATCGCTTCGCGGACGATAGTAATATCCCTCAAGGTTTGAAATAGAAATTATCTTAATCAAGTTCTTATATCCGGCCTCATTTTTTGCAAGAAGAATTAGATGATTAGAATCTGAGTCAAGCCCTGCTTCTTTATCATGCCTTGTTCTTTTACTTATATAAATTTCGCATCCAATTATTGGTTTTATATTTTGCTCAAGACATTCTTTATAAAATTTAATAGCACCGTACATATTTCCATGGTCTGTTATAGCTATTGCTTTCATATTCAGTTCTCTTGCTCTCTTAACCATCTCATTTATTTTGGATAAGCCATCCAATAGAGAATATTCAGAGTGATTGTGAAGATGGACAAAGTTTGTCATATTTATTTTTTACTTATTTTAACTCATTTTCTATCGCCTCTATTACTACCCTAGGGTCTACTTTCCCTTTTAAAGCCCTCATAACAGAACCGACTAAATATTGCAGGGCTTGGGTTTTTCCTTTTTTAAAATCTTCTACTGCTTGAGAATTATTTTTTAATACTTTTTTAACTGTTATTTTTATTTCTTCTTCATTTATATTGACATAAGTTGTGGCTGATTCGATGTTTCGAACTAATTTTGCGGGTAGAACCTCCTCAATACTTGGTTTCCTGTTCATAATAAACTTAGCAATTTTTTTTGCGTCTATATTTTTATTTTTTCCAATCCTTACGGCGTCCTCGAAATAATCTGCTATGGTTGTTTCTCTCGTGAGGATTTCAGTGTCATAATCTGATAGTTCATAGTCCTTCTTAAATCTCTTGAACTTTTCTTTCGGTAGTTCTCTCATTTGAGATTTGAGATTTGAGATTTGAGATTTTGCCCAACGTATAGGTGGTATATCAGGTTCAGGAAAATATCTGTAATCGCTCGCTTCTTCTTTTGTTCTTTGAGATATTGTCTTTTGTTTTGCTTCATCCCATCCCCTTGTTTCCTGTATTGGCGTTTGTCCTTTTTGCAAAATCTCTGTCTGTCTTCTTATTTCAAATTCAATGGCTTTTTCAACGAATCTAAAAGAGTTGATATTTTTTACTTCAATTTTATAAGATGGTAGCTTTCCATCTTTTGACAAGGAAATATTCGGTTCAAGCCTCATATCTCCTTTTTCCATATCTGCATTTGAAATTTCAAGATATCTTGCAATCTGCTGAATTTTTTGTAAGTATTCCTTAACGTCTTTTGCGTCGTCGAAATCCGGCTCTGTAACTATTTCAGCCAATGGAACCCCTGATCGGTTGAAGTCTATTAACGAATACCCCTCGTCTTTTTGATTTTTGATTTCTTGCCCTGAGCTTGTCGAACGGGTTGATTTTTGATTTCCAAGCTCGTGAACGAGCTTGGCTGTGTCTTCTTCCATATGCACTCGTCTGATTCTTATTTTTTTACCTGTTGAGAGTTTTATACTGCCGTTAACACAAAAGGGTTCGTCATATTGACTTATTTGATATCCCTTGGGTAAATCCGGGTAAAAATAGTTCTTCCTGTCAAATTTTGAAAAATGCGGGATTTTGCAGTTTAACGCCATTCCAAGCATTACACACCATTCAATTGCTTTTTTATTCGGCACAGGTAAAGCTCCCGGCAATCCAAGACAAACTGGGCAAGTATGGGTGTTGGGTTTTTTGCCGAAATAATCCGCAGAACACCCGCAAAACATCTTTGATCGTGTTTTTAGCTCAATATGCACCTCAAGTCCTATTACGGGTTTCATAATCCTGACTCCTCAACTGCTTTTCCAACTTGAAAAAGTCTTCCTTCTGAAAAATGAGGTCCTAAAATTTGTATTCCTGCGGGAAGATTGTCAATAAGACCCATAGGTATTGAAATACCCGGAATTCCCGCTAGATTTGCTGTTACTGTATAAATATCCGAAAGGTACATCGCAAGCGGATCAGAAGTTTTTTCGCCTAACTTCCAAGGAGGAGTCGGAGAGACGGGCGTGATAACAACATCCACTTTTTTAAATGCGTCATCAAAGTCTTTTTTTATTAAAGTCCTCACCTGCATTGCTCTTTTGTAGTAAGCCTCATAATATCCCGAGGATAAAACATACGTTCCAAACATAATTCTCCTCTTTGCTTCATCTGCGAAGCTACTTCTGTCGTTCCCGTATCTTATTCCGTCATATCTTGCAAGATTAGATGAAACTTCAGCAGGCTGAATTATATAGTAACAGGCAATAGCGTATTCTGTATGGGGAAGTGATATATATTCAGCAATTGCTCCTCGTGCTTCTAGTAGATTTATAGACCGTTCTATCTTTTCTTTTATTCTTTTATCAAGACCTTCTGAAAAATATTCCTTAGGGATCCCAATTTTTAAGTCTTTCACTCCTTTATTTAAGTAATTTTCGTAATCATCAACCTTTTTGTCTGGCATAGTTGCATCATTTGGGTCTTTTCCTGCTGTAACAGACAACATTAAAGCTGAATCTTCTACGTTTTTGGTAAAATGCCCGATACTGTCAAGAGATGATGCCATCGCAATTATTCCATATCTTGAAACTCTTCCGTAAGTTGGCTTAAGTCCAACAACATTACAAAAGCTTGCAGGGAGCCTGATCGAACCGCCGGTATCTGTTCCCGTTGACGCCAAGGACATATTTGCGGCAACAGAGACAGCAGAGCCCGAGCTTGAGCCTCCCGGCACATATTCTTCATCCCATGGATTTTTAGTAGGCCCAAAATCAGAATTTTCTCCGCTTGATCCGTGAGCCCACGCATCGCAGTTGGTTTTTCCAATTATAATACCACCAGCTTCTTTGAGTTTTTTTACAACTGTTGCGCTGTATTGCGGGATATAATTATCAAGAACCCTTGATGCGGCAGTAGTTCTTATTCCTTTTGTAAGATAAATATCCTTAAGGGAAATGGGAATTCCCAGAAGCGGGAAATTCTCCTCATCTTTTATTCTTCTATCCGCTTCTTTTGCTTCTTCTAGTGCTTCTTTAACGCAAACTGTTATGAAAGCGTTTAGATTTTTTCTTTCTTTTATTTCAGACAGACAACTATTTACCAATTCTATTGATGAGAATTTTTTCTTTGATAAACCTTCTTTTGCTTGCTTTAATGAAAGGGTATTTAATGACATTAGAATATTTTGGGAATTTTAAACATACCGTTATGATTTTTTTTGGAATTTGATAGCGCTTCATCTTGAGCAAAACATATTGTATTTATATCTTCTCTTGTCACATTCTCCAATCCTGTGGTTTGGTTTGTTTCTTCAATATTTTCGACATCTTTCTCGTTTAGTTTTTCGACATAAGAGAGAACCTCATTTAATTGCTTTTCGAATTTTTTTTCTTCTTCATTTGACAGGGGGAGATTGGCAAGCTTTGCTACATGTTTTACATTAATTTTCATAGATCAATTATATTCGGCTTTCGTAATTTTGGCAATGACTGAAGTCAACAAAAAACCTACTACTAAACTAATTAAGATATAATTTCTTGAAGTACTGATTTTCTTGCTTTCTTTTCAAAAAAATCATCAAGAAATGTCAGTTGAATTTTTCTTTTATACTTTATATTGAGTGCTTTTTCTATTAGATAATCGGCAAACTGTGGGTTTTTTGGCAAGATTGGTCCGTGAAGATATGTTCCAAAAGTATTTTTAAATATCGCACCTTCTGTTTTATCGATGCCATTATTCCCAAATCCTTTTAAGACTTGCCCAAAGGGCTTTACGTCCTTTCCAAGATACGTTCTTCCTCCATGATTTTCAAAGCCAACTATAATATGTTTTTCTTCGATCTTTCTATCTCCGACCTCGTAGGTCGTGGGCGTGAGACCTACGAGGTCAACTTCAACAACTATATTCCCAATCAGTCTTTCACTTTTTTCTCCGGGGTGTTCTGTATGTAGGTCTAGAATACCAAGTCCTGGGATTACATTACCATCTGCTTCTTTGTAGTATTTGCCTAAAAATTGATATGCGCCGCATATATAAAGTCCAGTGGTGCCAGCCTCTATTTTCTCTTTAAGTAATTTTATTTTATCTTTTGAAAGGTCGTTTGAGACAATTTTTTGTTGCTTGTCTTGTGCGCCTCCCATGAAAAAAAAATCACAATTTTTAAGTTCCTGCACGGAAAACCCCACGCTTAGTCTTTTTACTTTGGTATTTATACTTCTTAAAAAGCATCTTTTTTGAATAACAATTATATTTCCGCGATCACCATATGTACTCATTAAATCCGGGTATAGCCATCCAATGGTAAGGGAATATTGATGATTGACGATTGATGATTGACGATTTTTCATAAAATTGATTTCCCTGTTAAGATTTTTCTAAGATCCAGCATTGCCGAATATGTAGGAAGAACATATAGCACTTCTTTTCTGTTAATTTTTTTTAAACCGAATTTTAGTGCTTCTTTATAGTTTTCAAAGACACTTAATTTTTGATGCGAATTCTTAAAAGAATATTTCAATCTTACTGCCATATCGTAAGTTCTGTCTCCAGATACAAAAATATTTTTAAAACTGTCAATAAAGCGTTCAAAGTCCACATCCCATATCCAAGAAACGTCTCTTCCATCTGGTATTTTATTATTTAAAGCGATCAGAATATTTTTTCCTTTAAGTCCTTTAACGGTCATAAGAGACTGATTAAAGCTAACCGGATTTTTAGATAAAAATATCTGAAGCGTTTTGCCATTTATGTATATTTTCTCCTGTCTTCCGAAAGCGGGCTTAAATTTCTTAAGAACTCTTGTAATAAAATATTGATTAATTCCCAAGCTTTTTGATACTAAAACTGCCGCGTTTGTGTTGTAGCGGTTATAAAGACCTGGCAGGGGATACGATACTAATTTTTCAAGATTAGGAATAGGTCTTTTATTATCGCAGCTTTCACACATCCAATCTCCAAGATGAGAAAATGCAACCCTTTTATATAAGAGTTTTGAACCGCAATTGGGACAGTAGGTAGAATCTGAAGCATGTTCTAATTCTGTTTTCCTCATTTCATCTACGCCAAAGTAAAGGACTTTTGCTTTCGATTTTTTACCAAGAGAGGCAATTTGCGGATCATCCGAGTTTAAAACAAGAGTGGTTTTAGCCTTAAGTTTGCCAAAAGCCTTCCTCCATTTGTCCAAGATAATATTTACTTCTCCGTATCGGTCGAGCTGATCTCTAAATAAATTCAAACAGATAATAAAATCAGAAGAGAAAAATTTAAGCAGGGTAGGCAAAGTATTTTCATCAACTTCATAAATCGCGTATTGAAAATTTAAATTTCCAAAAAAAGTCGAATTTTTTATTATTGATGAGGCAACCCCGTTTATAAGATTTGCGCCTGCTTCGTTGTGGAAAACTTTATTATTATTAGTCTCAAGTATTTCTTTAATCAGCTTACCCGTAGTTGTTTTGCCGTTGGTACCTGCAACAAGAATAATTTTAAATTTTCTTTTTGTGAGAGTGTCTTTTAAAAAATTCTTATTAATGCTAAGAGCTATGTGGCCTGGCCAAGTAGAGCCTGATCCTAGATTTAGAAAACTGCTTAAAAAAACAAATATTTTGCCAAAAAGTATCAGAAAGAGATTCATAGAATGATTATACCGATTTCGAACAAAATCACATTAAGCGAAGGATTTTTATCCTCTCTTCAATCGGCGGGTGGGTGTTGAAGAGGTTGGCAAACCAACTACCTGATATTTTTCCTTTAAAAGGATTGGCTATATATAAATGAGCCGTTGCATTGTTTGCAACCTCGAGTGGCTCTTTGTCTTTGCTTATTTTCTCAAGAGCGGTAGCTAGTCCTTCCGGATATCGGGTTAAAAGAGCTCCTGATGCATCTGCAAGAAATTCTCGTTTTCGGGATACAGCAAGCTGAATAAGGGTTGCAATAATAGGAGATAGAATTGCAAGGACAATCCCGATCAACAAAAAAATTCCCTGAGCATCGCCTCTACCCCTCTCGTTTCTTCTTGATTCTCCATACCAAAGGCTCCTCATGAAAAAATCAGCCAAAAGCGCTACGAGTCCTACTAAAATTACAACAATAGCCATAAGCCTTATGTCGAAATTTCTAATATGCGACAATTCATGCGCAATAACTCCTTCAAGCTCTATTTTGTTTAATTTTTGTAAAATCCCTGTAGTTGCACATACAACCGCGTGTTTTGGATCGCGTCCAGTTGCAAATGCGTTAGGAGCTGAATCATCAATAATATATACTTTTGGCATTGGTATGCCTGCGCCAATACAGAGATTTTCAACAATTCTAAAAAGTTCAGGATTATCGTTTTTTTTAATTTGCTTTGCCTTTGACATTCCAAGAATTATTTTATCGGAATAATAATAGCTTGCAAAACTCATTACTCCTGAGGTTATAAGAGCCATTCCCGCAAACGATAAGCCATAACCTGAGGCATTGCCATAAACATAAAGCAATGTTGTTATAAAAATAACAAACAAGGCAATAATCAGCCAAGTTTTTAACTTGTTCGAGCTAATTTGAGAGTAGATGTTCATATCTGGGATCCTTCGCTTTGCTCAGGATGGCATTTTTTCAGAATGTCACCTTTACCGATTTTCTTTCTCCTTCTTCTGTCTCGAAGAATTCCTCTTCTTTAAAACCTAATCCACGACCAATAGGGCCACTAGGAAATTTAGCAAGAGTTGCGTTGTAGTCTCTAACATTTGTGTTATAAAATTGCCTAGCATAAGCAATTTTTGCTTCAATGCCAGAAAGCTCTTCTTGCAGTTTTAAAAAATTTTGAGAAGCTTTAAGATCGGGATAATTTTCCGATACCGCGAATAAGCTTTTAAGAGCGCCAGATAAAATATTGTCTGATTGGGCTTTCTCATGCGGAGAAGTTGCCTTCA
Source organism: Candidatus Levybacteria bacterium RIFCSPLOWO2_01_FULL_38_21 (assembly GCA_001782475.1). Lineage (GTDB taxonomy): Bacteria > Patescibacteriota > Microgenomatia > Levybacterales > UBA12049 > 2-01-FULL-38-21. Next base: position 27,289 of record MFOT01000014.1, read on the forward strand.
TAAGCGATGTACGTGCTTCTGTTACTTTTTCAAGTAATTCTTTTTCGTGCTTTGCGTATCCTTTGACTGTTTCGACTAGATTTGGAACTAAATCAACACGTCTTTTAAGCTGAACATCAATGCCAGAAAAAGCTTCTTTTATTCGAACTTTTCCAGTTGCAAGGCTGTTGTACGTAGACCAAATAAATAAAACTACGGCAACTACAAATCCTACTATAATTATCGTGGTTATGTCCATTTATAACTCACCTCCTTTTAGCCATTTCATAAAATGATTATACCCTAATGTATTTAATATGTCATTTTTCCCAGCCCACCCACGCCTTGCCATTGCTACACCGTATCTCATGAGATTCATCTCCGCGGTTGAATGACTGTCTGTATTAATTACCAACCTTACACCGTTTTGGATAGCTTGTCGAATTAAATCATCTGGCAAATCAAGGCGAGCAGGCCAGCTGTTAATTTCCAAAGCTTTATTAAATTTTTTACAAAAAGCAAAAACTTCATTCCAGTTGAGTTCATACCCCGGTCTTTCATTAAGCATTCTGCCTGTAGGATGGGCAAGTATTTTTGCTTTTTTATGAGATAATCCTTTTAATATTCTTTTTGTCATTGTGTGTTTGTTCATATTAAATAAACTGTGAATTGAGACTATTGCGCCATCCAAAAGATCCAGACATTTATTATCGATTGCTAGGCTTCCATTGGGTAAGATGTCAACTTCGAGTAATTTAAATATACGAACATTATTAATGTTCGAATTTATTTGTTCAATATTCTTATTTCTTTTTGATATTATCGCGTATACCTCACTTGATTCATGCTTTGATATACTTGGGTTGTGTTCGGAAAATCCAATATATTCGTAACCAAGTTCTTTTGCCTTAGTCATCATTTCTTGTATAGAATTTTTACCAAGGTCGTGACTAGGCTCAATTGGGAAACTTGAGTGAATATGCAAGTCTCCCTTGATGTCTTCAAGCTCTATTAATTTAGGCAACTTATGGGAAACTGCAAGCTCAATTTCTCCGGTATTTTCTCTAATTTCAGGAGGAATCCATTCCATTCCAAGAAAATTATAAAATTTCCTTTCGGTATCAAACTTTTGAAGCTTTTTTATTCTTCCCACTTTAATGCCATATTCGGAAAGAGACAATCCTTTTTTGATCGCATATTCGCGAAGAGCTATGTTATGGCTCTTACTGCCTGTAAAATGTTGAAGTAAAGATCCAAAAGCTTCAGGAGGTTGGACCATAAGATCGATTTGCCTCCCTCCTGAAACAAGCATGGAGGCTGTGATATCACCCTTTTCTATCACTCTTTCTTTATGAGGGTAAGAAATAAAATGAGAAATAACAGACTGCGGGTTATTTGAGGAAACTGCAATATCTATATCACCAACAGTTGCCATTTTCCTTCTTAAGCTTCCAAGCGGTTCGGCTGTTATAACAAATTTTGATTTTTTAAGATAATCGACGATCTTTTCAGCAATTTCCTGAGCGTAGGGAAGCACCATTCTGGTTGTTTTTCCCTTACCCTCTCTAAATTCCGAAATCGCTCTTAAAATATCACCTTGGGATTTTTGTCCAAAACCGTCAAGGAAGGCAATTTTGCCCTGTTTTGCCGCTTTCTCAAGCTCATAAATTGCAGTTTCGGGATTATCTAATTTGAATTCTTTAACAAGTTTATATGCTCTTTTGGGCCCAAAACCCGGAATTTCCAAAAGAGGAAATACCGAAGCTGGTATTCCTTTTAGCGCCCACTTAAAATGCTTTACCTCACCCTTCTTGAATAGCTCTATGAGGTGAGATCTTATGGTATTTCCGATCCCAGGCAGAGTATCGAGCTTATTTTCATAATAAAAATCCTTAATTTCGGAAGTTAAATTTGCGATTGTATCAGATGCTTTTTGATAAGCAATAATTTGAAAGCGGAATTTTTTTTCGTTCTTAATCGTATAAGCTGCTGCAATATTTCTTAAAAGTTTTGAAACCTGTTCGTTAGTCATTTAAGAAATGATATCAAAGCATTGATATTTCGACAAGGCTCAATATCAATCCTGAGTTACATCGAAGGATTGACTATAATTCAATTATTTGTTAGGATACTTGAGGCTTGGGGTGGTAGCTCAGTTTGGCTAGAGCGCTTCCCTGTCACGGAAGAGGTCGCGGGTTCGAGTCCCGTTCACCCCGCAAAAAATGTAATTCCTGCCAAGCCTCTAAAACTTCTGCTCAGAAAGGAGGTATATGCCAAAACAAGGTAGAAAAAAAACAAAAGAGGGTAGTAAAAATAATTTCTTTTTTAAAATTAAATGGAGTGAATCGTATGTCAGTCTTTTGTTGGGGCTTGTAGTAATTGTTGCTGTTGCAGCTTTGGGAATAATTTTTGTAAAATCGCAAAGAACTACAGAGACGAGTTCAACGCAGCTTAATCCTTCTATTCAGATTCAAGAAGAAAAAAACGCAAATAAGGATAGCAATCAAAAGACATACACAATAAAACAGGGAGACAATCTTTGGACAATATCGGAAAATTTCTACAAATCTGGGTATAATTGGGTAGATATTGCAAAAGTAAACAATCTGGAAAATCCGGGAATGATTTTCGCAAGAAATAAACTCGTGATCCCAAAAGTAGAACCAAAAATTATTACTGTTATCACTTCGGAAAAACAAGAGATAGGCAAATCCATTGCCGGAAATTTCTATACTATCGAGAAAGGCGACAATCTTTGGGATATAGCAGTAAGAGCTTACGGAGACGGATTTTCATGGACAAGGATTGCAAAGGCAAACAGCTTAGACAATCCCGATTTAATATTCTCAGGAAATGTTTTAAAAATCCCGCGGTAGTTTGATATAATAAACTTGCGCGGTGGTAGTTCAGTGGTAGAATGTCTCCTTCCCAAGGAGAAGGTCGCCGGTTCGAATCCGGTCCACCGCTCAAAGGAAGCAACGGAACGTCTATTATTTCCCGCTCAAACAATGAAAGAAAAATTTGTTAAACCAGATGATCCAGTTCTTGTAAAGATAGCTCAAGGGATTAAACCAGAGGAAGTTGAATCTCCAGAAACAGCTGCAATAATTGAATGCGTGATTGATGTCGTTTACGGTAAGCAGGCAGACAGAAATAAACCTCTTTTGGTTGGGTTAGCTGCTCCCCAAATAGGTATTTCTAGAAGAATTGTTCTAATCGATGTTGCTGCTAGAGGAAAAGGTAATATTGGTGACTTAAGAGTCTACATAAACCCGGAGATTGTTTGGAAGTCAGAGCAAGAAAGTGAATGGTATGAGGGATGTTATCCTACAAGTAGAGTCTGTGGAATTGTTTCAAGACCTACAAGAATAAGAATATTAGGACTAACTCAGGAAGGGAAGTCAATTGAAGAAGAACACGAAGGATATACTGCCAGGATATTTCAACATGAAATAGATCACTTAAATGGCATAGAATTTGTTTCCCATATTACCGATGATGATAAATTACATTGGGTAGAGGAGGAAGAATTTCCAGAATATAGAAACAATGAGGGTTGGAGAAAGTGGTCTAAAAAATGTCCTCGCGAGAAGTGGGAAAAGATTAAAGGTATCCAACAATAACCAGAATCCTTCTCTCTGAACGATTTGATAAATTCAAAAGCCTCTGGTCAAAAGCCGTAAACGCAATGTTAAATGTTCCCAATTGACGGGGTTTCTGTGATTTGATAACAGATTTTAGTTGCAAGGATTCCAAAACTTTTAATACTAACAATTGTCAATGTTCTTACTTGACTGTATGCAATATATGTGTTATTGTGTAATTAATCATTAGGGAGAAAACGAACCTTAGACTACGTGTCTATGAGCAACGCCTCCCATTTTTTTTGGTTTAAATTCAAGCTTATTTTTATCGTAAATAATAAAAGTCTTATATTTTTGAAACGGTTTCAATAAAGACGACTCGGATTTAACATTTGGGATAACTATTATTAATAATTTTCCTTTCCCAACTAAGAATTCGTGCAGGCAGTAAAAATCTCCATCTCCCGATACTATTACCGCTTTATCATAATTTTTGTATTCAACAGCAGCTGAATATAATACTAATTCTGCATCTACATTTCCTTTTGGCTTACCCTGATTGTCTTTAACCGTAGGCTTAAAAACTAGATCATAGCCATATGATCTTAGTTTTTTGTACATTCTTTCATTTTGCTTAATATAACCGATAAAAAGAAAAGCTTTTTTTACCCTAAACTTGTCAGATAAATATTTTCTAAATTTTTTAAAATCCAACCTCCATCCTCTGTATATTAACTTCTTATTGCGATAAAGATTCTTACTAGTACCTAAATTCAAATTTTGACTATCAACAAAGGCATAAACTACTTCTTTTTTCATCACAAATCTATAATAACACAAAAGCTTGCTATCGAGTTGGAAATTCCCCATTGACGGGGTTTTTCTGATTTGATAAGATAAATCGTGCCCCTATCAAATAAAAAACATAAAACCAAGTATATTTTTGTTTCAGGCGGTGTAATCTCCGGCATCGGAAAAGGAACAACCGCTGCATCAATTGCGTTTCTTCTCAAAGCCGCAGGCTATAAAGTTGCTCCTATAAAATTTGAGAACTATCTAAATCTTGATGCCGGTACGATAAATCCTATTGAACATGGCGATCCCTTCTTGTGCGAAGACGGTACAGAAGCAGATATGGACATAGGAAGCTATGAGAAATTCTTGCATGAGGACATGGGAAAAGAGAATTTCGTCACGATGGGGGATATCTACAAGACTGTCATCGATAGGGAAAGACGGTTTGAATACAACGGAGAAGATGTTGAGGCAATCCCCTATATTACGGATGAAATAATAAAAAGACTAGACCATTTGGCAAGAAAGAAAAACGCAGATATCGTTACGATTGAACTGGGCGGAACAGCAGGCGAATATCAAAACGTACTTTATTATGAGGCATCAAGAATCTTAACGCTTAAAAGGCCCGGTGATGTAATCCATATCCATGTAAGCTATGTACCAACTCCGGGTCATCTGGGAGAACCAAAAACAAAACCGACCCAGCTATCTATTAAGATGCTAAATTCTATGGGAATTCAGCCCGATTTTATAATCACAAGGTCCGAAAAGTATCTGGATCAAAGAAGAAAAGACAGACTTGCTCTTTTTTGCAGCATGCAAGAAGAAGACATAATTTCAAATCCTGACCTTGGGTCTATTTACGAAATCCCAATTGTTCTTAATAAACAGGATTTGGATCAAAGGATTCTTAAAAAACTTCGGCTTTCGGTTCGAAAACCGAAATTGGCAGCTTGGACAAATCTTATTGAAAAAATAAAAGCAAAAGGCAAAAAAAATATAGAGATTGCTATAGTTGGAAAATACTTCGGCACAGGAGATTATCAATTAAGAGACTCCTACGCTGCTTTATTTGATGCAATAGATCATGCTTCGTGGAAACTTGGGGTAAATAGCAAAACACACTGGATTGATGCTGAAAAAATAGAGCGGGAAGGCATTGGGCTTATTGGAAATCCGGATGGAATCATAGTTCCAATAGGTTGGGGAGAACGTGGAGCAGAGGGAATGATAGCTGCCGCAAGCTACGCAAGAAATAAAAAGATTCCTTACTTGGGCCTTTGCTATGGAATGCAACTTTCGGCAGTTTCGTTTGCAAGAGATGTAATAAATTTTAAAGATGCAAATACAACGGAAAATAATCCAAAAACAAAACACCCGGTTATTCATCTTATTCCAAAGCAAAAAGAATTTATGGAAAAAAGGGCATATGGAGGAACAATGAGATTAGGAGCATGGGACGCAATCGTAAAAAAGGATTCTATGGCATTTGATATCTACAAAAAATACAATGGATTTTTAAATATTGAAAAAGGATTAGTAAGCGAAAGACATAGGCATCGTTACGAATTCAATGATAGATTCACAAAAGATTTTGAGAAAAAAGGACTTGTTATAAGCGCAAGGTCGGTTGTTGAAAATCTTGCGGAAATTATTGAACTTCCCAAAGACAAGCACCCATTTTATATTGCAACGCAAGGCCATCCTGAATATAAAAGCAGACCCCTCAATCCTCACCCTATTTTTCTTGCCTTTATAGAAGCTTGTAAAAAAACCTAGATTTAGGCTATAATGAATCCTTATGATAGATTTGAATTTTAAACCAGGAGATATAGTAAAAGTTCACCAAAAAATTAAAGAAGATTCAAGGGTCAGGTCGCAAGTATTTGAAGGAGTTGTTTTGGGAATTAAAGGCAGGGGAGAAAACAGAACCTTTACTGTTAGAAAAACTGTTGGAGATATAGCTATCGAGAGAATATGGCCTATATATTCGCCAAACATTCAAAAAATTCAAGTAAAAGGTCACATAAAAAACAAAGTAAGAAGAGCAAAACTTACTTATCTTCAAAAATCTTAATAAATGAAAATTGCAAATCCAATTGCAAGAATTGGTGAAGAGTTTGCTTCGAATTTTCTTCGAAAAAAGGGATACAAAATAATCGAACGGAATTTTAGAAAAGGTTATGGAGAAATAGACGCAATAGCAACTAAAGATAATACGCTTGTTTTTATAGAGGTGAAGACAAGAGTTTCTGATAATTTTGGAGCACCATTTGAAGCTATTACTCCCTGGAAATTAAACTCTCTTGTAAAAACCGCTCAATTTTATAAGAAACTCCATCCAAATCTTCCCGATTCATTAAGAATAGATGCTGTTTCCGTTAAACTTAAGAATGATAGAACCTTAAAGGATATTCATATTTTGGAAAACATTAGCGGATTCTAATATTCTTCTTTAATTTCTCTTATTCTGTCTCGAAGCTGCGATGCGGTTTCAAAATCAAGACTTTTGGCGGCCATTTGCATCTCTGACCTCAATTTTTTTATTAAGATTTCCTTTTCATCCGGCAGGAGAATTTCCTTACCCAATAACTTAAAAAGTAAATCACTTGTGTTTTCTTCTTCAATTTCTTTTTCTATTAACTTTGCTCTTATTTCTTTTTCTATACTTTTTGGGGTAATTTTATGTTTCTTGTTGTATAAAAGCTGAATCCTTCTTCTTCTTCTTACTTCTTTTATAGCCTCCTTCATTGAGAAAGTCACGTTATCTGCATATAAAATTACTTCTGAATCTATATGTCTTGCGGCTCTTCCCATTGTCTGGATTAAAGAAGTTTTGCTTCTTAAAAAACCTTCTTTGTCTGCATCTAAAATTACTACAAGGGAAACTTCGGGCAGATCAAGCCCCTCCCTTAATAAATTAATTCCTACAATTACATCATATTCGCCAAGTCTTAACTTATCTAAAACATCCTGCCGGTCTAGGGTCGCTATATCAGAATGAAGATATGAAACCTTTAGTCCTTTTTCTTCAAGAAAAGAGGAAAGATCTTCTGCCATTCTTTTGGTAAGTGTTGTAACAAGGACTCTTTCTTTCTTAAGAGACCTTTTTGTAATTTCTTTTATAAGATTTTCTATCTGATTTTTTGTTGTTCTTATGTGAATTTTAGGATCAAGAAGACCGGTGGGTCTAATTAATTGCTGGACAATTGCATTTTTATACTCACTTGCAAGTGATAATTCATATTCATTAGGAGTTGCGCTAACATAAATTAGCTGCGGCACTCTTGCCATAAATTCATCGTATCTAAGGGGTCTATTATCAAGTGCGGATAGAAGTCTAAACCCGTAATCAATTAGAACTTCTTTTCTTCTCCTGTCCCCATTATACATACCTCGGAGTTGGGAAAGCGTAATATGGGATTCGTCAATTACGCAAAGCCAATCATTATCTGCTGCTTTTTTAAAATAATCAAGAAGAGTATAGGGAGGCTCTCCTTCTTTTCTGTCGTCAAAGTATCTTGAATAATTCTCAATTCCGTTTACATACCCAACTTCTCTTATCATCTGCAAATCGAAATTTGTTCTTTGCGTAAGTCTTTGAGCCTCAAGGAGTTTATTGTTTTTTTTCAATTCCTCAACTCTTGCGGCTAAATCTTTTCGGATCTTTGAAAAAACATCATTATATGTCCTTGGGTCTGTCATATAGTGTTTTGCAGGATAAATTACAGCACCTTTTTGAGAAATAATTGTATCTGCGGTAAGAGGGTCAAAGTCGATAATCTCTTTGACTATATTGTTTTTTATTTCTATCCTTATCCCAAAATCGGAATACGCGGGGAAAACATCAATAGATTCTCCTCGCACTCTGTATGTCCCTCTTTTAAATTCGTATTCGTTTCTGTCGTATTGAAGATCCGTAAGTCTTAAAATAATATTTTTTCTGTCTATTTTCATACCCTTCCTAATCTCTAAAATAAATTTTCCATATTCAACAGGAGACCCGAGGCTATAAATGCAGGAAACAGAAGCTACAACAATTACGTCTTTTCTGGTCAAAAGGTTTGCTGTTGCAGAAAGTCTTAATTTATCAATCTCCTCATTAACCTCTGTCTCTTTTTCTATATATGTATCGCTTTGAGGTATGTATGCTTCTGGCTGATAATAATCGTAGTATGAAACAAAATAGGAAACTGCACTATGAGAGAAGAAATCTCTAAATTCCTGATAAAGCTGAGCTGCTAAGGTTTTATTATGAGAAATCACGAGAGTTGGTTTTTGAACTTTCTCTATAACATTTGCAAGCGTAAAAGTCTTTCCGCTACCGGTAACACCCAAAAGCACTTGATAAGGAGTATTTTTAATTATATTTTTAGAAAGCGCATCAATAGCCTGGGGTTGATCTCCGGTTGGCTTAAACTTTGACACCAATTTAAATTTCATACATCGATTATTCTACCATAATTAATAGCTTCTGAGACACTTTGAATATTTTTGTCATATTGACATTGTTCTAACTTTTTTCGTATAAAATACTAGTACTTCGAGATTATCAGTTGGCTAGAGCGAAGTCGAATGCATATGCCAGGTGTCATCTACAGAAAAGAGAGGGAGCTTTTAGAATATCTTGCTCAATTTCAAGCGCAATATGGCTATTCGCCAACCTTAGCAGAGCTTGCAAAGGCTACGGGACATCGGAGCAAATCCACTGTCCACGCACTTATTAGAGCCTTGGTAGAAAAAGGCTACGTTCAGAAAGTCGAAGGAAATACCCGTGTTCTTAAAATCATAGAAGATAAAGTTAGACTATCCTTTAGGGGAATTCAGCCCTCAATTGAACTTCCTTTAATGGGATACATAGCAGCAGGTAAACCTTTGGAGCCACATACTGATCCAAACGCTACCTTTCAGATATCCGCCTCTATGATTTCGGGAAAACATACATCCTACACTTTGCAAGTAAAAGGCGATTCTTTAATAGAAGACGGTATTTTAGATGGCGATTATGTTGTAATAGAAAAGGCTCAAGAAGTTGTAAGCGGCGACATAATTGTAGCAATTGTTGATGACAATCTTGCAACTCTTAAAAAATATTATAAAGAGAATGGTAAGATAGTTTTAAAACCAGCGAATTCAGAAATGGAGCCAATTTATCCTAATTCTTTAAAAGTGCAGGGAAAAGTGGTGGGAGTAATTAGAAAATTTTGATTATTTTTTTCTCAATTTAATAATCTTTAGCTTGTGGTTTAAATATATCAGAATAAAGAAAATAATAATACCCAAAATTATAAAATCGAATTTCCTGAAGTATTGCTCTAAAACATTCCATCTGCTTTGGAAATAAAACCCTATATAGGTTAGGAAAATTGACCAAATTATAGAACCTACAAGTGTATAAGATGAGAATTTCCATATATTCATTTCAAAAATACCTGCGGGGAGAGATATAAACGTTCTTACAGCAGGAAGAAGTCTACTAAAAAATACAATACTATCTCCATATTTCTTAAACCATCTATTTGCCCTGTCTAAATCGTGTTCGTTAACCAAAATGAGTTTCCCGTATTTTCTAATATTTTTGACAATTATATTTTCCTCAAGAAAATAGCCAATGTAGTAAGCAATAAGCGAGCCTACGAGATTGCCTATAGCTCCTGCTAATACTACTGGAATAAAAGAAAGATTTCCTTTTGCCACAAGGAAACCAGAAAAGGGCATCGTAATTTCTGAGGGAATTGGAATAAGAGCTGATTCAAGAGTCATTAAAATAAATATTCCAAGATAGCCGGTGGATTGTATTAGGTGTATAATTGATAGAGTAATCTGCTCAAGCATTTTATGGGAATTTTATATATTGTATCAACACCGATTGGAAATTTACAAGATATAGGAGTAAGGGCAGTTAAAATTTTAATAGAAGTTGACATAATTGCCTGTGAAGATACAAGAAAAACCGGCTTTCTTCTTGAAAAAATAAAGGATTTATATATGAAACTTTTTTCTCTTGCGACAGATATAAAAAGACAAAATTTAGTTTCCTATTACGAACAGAATGAAGAGAAGAGAATTCCTGAAATTATAAATTTTTTAAAAGAGGGGAGAAACGTGGCTCTTGTGTCTGATGCAGGCACTCCCGCAATCTCTGATCCGGGATTTAAATTAATTCGAGAATGTATAAAACAGGGAATAAAAGTTGAATCTATTCCCGGTCCATCATCTGTGATCTCTTCGCTCGTTGTATCAGGTCTTCCAACAGATAAATTTCTTTTTGCAGGCTATCCGCCCAAAAAACCAGGTCATAGGAAAATTTTTTTCACAAAACTTAAGCAAGCAAAAGAAAAAGTTAAACTTACTTTAATTATCTTTGAAGCTCCCCATAAACTCTTACGAACGTTAGATGAAATTAAAGAAATATTCGGGGATGTTGATTTGGTTTTAGCCCGGGAGCTGACAAAAACTTTTGAGGAGGTAAAACGAGACAATCTTTCAAGTTTAATTAGTTATTTTGAAAAGAAAAGTCCTAAGGGAGAGTTTGTAATACTTCTATAAAGCTTTAATCTGGTCTTCAATTTCAAGCAATCTATTATACTTTGCAACATTTTCGCCCCTTGCTGTTGCGCCAAATTTTACATAATCCGAAGAAACTGCCGCGGCAAAGTCAGCTATAAAATCGTCTGTTGTTTCAGCACTTGTAGCTGACACGATTATTTTAAGACCTGCTTGTCTTGCAACTTCTACAACAGCTAAAGTTTCTATTACCGTACCAACTTGACTAGGCTTAACTACAATACCTGAAATTGCTTTTTTATCTAAAGCTATCTGAAGTCTATAAGGGTTAGTGGATGTTAAGTGATCTCCTGCAACAATAGTATTTGCAGAAATTCTATTTGTAAGATCGACCCACCCATTCCAATCCTCCTCGTATAAAGGATCTTCAAGATAAAGCAAGTGGAATTTTTTATTTAGATTCTCATAGTAAGTTGTAAGATCAGAAGATGAAAATTGCATAGCAGAATCCTTAATCTTATACTTTCCCTCACTATAGAAGCTGTTAGAAGACGCATCAATTCCCAAAAACACATCAAATCCCACACGAAAAGCAGTATTTTCTATCGATTGTTTTATTATATTAAGTCCGTCTTCGTTTGTCGCCAGGTTTGGAGCAAAACCTCCTTCGTCCCCAACAAGAGTGGGTAGATTTTTAAACCCTAAGTCATTCCTTAAAGTACTGTATATATTTGCTCCCATCTCCAAAGATTCGCTGTAAGGTTTTGAACTGACTGGAATGACTAGAAACGACTGAAAATCTAAATTTCCACCAGCGATTTTTCCACCATTTAAGAGATTAAAGATGGGTGTTGGAATTTTAAGAGGATTACCTTCTTTTTTTATAAATTCTCGAAGATAAACAAAAAGGGGGAGAGCAGAACTTTTTGCAGCGGCTCTTGAGACTACCATGGAAAGGGCAAGCATGGCATTGGCCCCAAGTCTTGATTTGTTCTGCGTACCGTCAAGCTCAATCATAATTTTATCTATCTCTTGCTGTTTATTTACCTCAATACCTATGATTCTAGGCGCGATAATACTTTTAATATTTTCTATTGCTTTTAAAACGCCTAAGCCTTTGTATCTATCTTGATCATTATCAATAACTTCTGCAGCTTCAAACCCTCCCAAGGAAGTCCTACCCGGAGAAGAAGCAGTTGCTAAAGTGCCGTCAGCTAAAACCAAAGCTACCTCAACCGTAGGATGACCTTTGGCATTTAAAATTTCTCGCGCCTCAATCTTTTTAATTTTAGCCATAACAGAAGATTATGATTTTCTACTTAACTGTTTTTTAAAATAGTCTACCCAAGGAATGACGCTTGGATCCTGCCCATACAACATCGCAAGATAAAATGATAGATAGCCACCAAATGATAAAACCTCAAGCACCTGAGAGAGCTTACCGTTTGAAAAGGGTTTAAACTCAACCCACGAAACGTCATTTTTTTCAATTACACCCTTTGTCAGTTCATACCGCCTTCTTAATTTATAAGAGTATAAATCAGAACCAATAAATAAAACTTTGAGTTTTTTGTCTTGTGGGTTCTTGAGACCTTCCATTAAATGATGGTTTAGCTCGGGAAGCTCAGAATACGCAGAAAAACTTTTTGCAGTTTCGTTTATTTGATTTCTAATTATATGGGCGTTTCCATTAAGATGTTCTGCTGCAATTATAACCGGTATAGAATTATGAATTTTTTGAGCTAATTCTATCGATCGCCCTTTTATTTGATCTTCATTCTTTCTTATTGTCAAAATAGCCTGGCTTACCTCATCATCAGAAACAGAAATGTAACCTAGGTTATTAAACATTCCAATTGTTCCCAAAGCCATATATCCCGTACCAAAACGAGGCTGTTGTGAAGGATTATATTTTTGGTCAAACACAATCGCAGGAATATTGTTCTGTCTCACTATGTCAAGAGCTTTCCCGCCGTTCGTTAGAGCTACTAGTAACAGTTTCTTTTCTAATGCTGTCCGTACGCAATTAAGAGGTTCCTCAGTGTCCCCAGAATAAGAGGAAAGGATTACTAGAGTATTTTGGTCCGCAAACCCTGGCAAGCGATAATCCCCTAAGGAAACTAAGGGAACTTTTAGTGAATCATGATATAAAGCACGTAAAACATAAGCGCCGTACATGGACCCACCCATGGCGCATAAAACAATATTTTTGACGTTTTTTAAATTTTCGAGAAATACGACTTTTTTTGATAATTCCCAAATATCTACGCACTGATCTGGCAACATATCTAACGACTCATACACGTTGTTCGGATCATGTTTTTTTATTTCTTCAAGATCTCTCAAGTCAACCATGATATGATAGTAACATTAGTTTTTACTATTCGCAATCCTTACAGCATCCCTAGAGCCTCATTATCTAATAACCGGTTTACCAATAGTTTTCCGATACGGGATCGGGATAGATATGACGAACCGGTATAATTCAACACTACGGCTATAACAGTATTAAATTTTCTTATTGAGAATATGAATTGCTTCATCATGCAATAACCCGTTTGTACCAATAAATCCTCGGCCAAAAATGTCCCATGGTTTTCCATCGATATGCGTTATTCTTCCTCCAGCTTCTTCAATAATTACTTTAAATGGCGCAGAGTCCCATGGCTGCGCATATACGTCAATTGTTGCGTCAATGCTTCCACAGGAAAGTAAGAAATGACCATATGTAGGTTCGTATCCTCTCACGCTACCTACTATGTCAACTAATTTCAATAGAGGCTTCTTATTTTTAAAATGTCTTAAGCTTCCAAAGGTAAGATAACATTTGCTTAGATCGCTTATATTCGACGTGTAAATTTTTTTAAGACCGCGATGTGCCCCTTTACCTCTTTCGGCATACATTAATCCATTGTGTAGTAAGGGGAAATAACAGACACCAAGCATTACTTCACCTTTTTTGTACAATGATATCAGAATACACCAAAACGGAATGTTCCTCGTAAAACATCTCGTCCCATCGATGGGGTCAATTATCCAAAAGGTTTCTTCCTCTTTGTCTCCGCCTGTTTCCTCAGCGAGAAACTTTGCGTTTGGTATGCGGGATAATATAAAAGACCTAATCGCATCCTCAGTTTGAAAATCCGCTTCAGTAACTACGGTTTTATCTTTTTTGATACTAACGAGCATTTTTTTTTCATAATATTTTAACGCCGTTTTCGCACCAATCTTGGCTGCTTCAATTGCAATTCTTAGCTCATTTGACATATTTATTATAGATCTAAGCCCGATTTTCCCTTTTATGCCAATCGTTTATAGCGTATCTATGCTTGTATGCAATATGCTCTGGAAGCTGATCTGGTATAAAATATTTCCAATTCTTATGTTCTTTGCTCAACCTAATTTTTCCCTTAGAAGTTCCATAGAAAATAATATCTACGTGCATACCGCGTGGATCGTCATCAATTAAATATACTCCTGTTATTCCTTGGACAGCAATCTCTAGTCCGGTTTCCTCTTTTGTTTCTCTCTTGATTGCATTCTGAGCCGTCTCCCTGTAATAGATGAACCCTCCCGGCAGAACCCAATAATTTTTAAAGGGTTCATCTGCTCTTTTAAGCATTAGTATTTCCCCATCTTTATGAAGAAGAATACTCACAACAGGTTTTGGATTATTCCAAAAGATAAAACCACAGTTACTGCATTTTTTGACTTTCTCGTTGTCTATTGCTTGCGGAACTAGATTGCTTGCACAATGAGGGCAGTATACATAGAGATCCTTCTCTTTTATTGGTTTGCTCATTATCTATAGATTAATGGGAGTCATATTGACGATTCCAATCAAGATGAACCTCCGGAAAATTTTTTAAACTATCCTCAACGAATCCCTTAAGTCGAACAAGTCCCTCGGGAGTTTTTGCTTCTACTCTTAGTACGACAATAGGCCCGGTATTTGATGCTCTAAACAAAAACCATCCGTCATTTGTGTATCCACGTATACCATCAAGATCAATAACCTCAGTGCATAGGGGTCTGAAATAGCCTACTATTCGTTTTACCAGGTCGAACTTGATATCATCAGATACTCCAATTCTGTATTCCGGCGTAGCATAGTATTTAGGGAACGCATCGATGATCTGTGATAGTGTCTTATTTTTTTCTGCCAAAATCCTTAATACTTGGCACATGGCGTGAACAGCGTCATCAAATACGTACCAATCCTTTGTTATCCAGTAATGACAGCTCATCTCTCCGCAGAGAAGCGCTTTTTCTTCATAAACTTTTTCATCGAGCAGGGAATGTCCTGTTTTCCAAAAGATAGGAATACCTCCGAGTCTTTTTGTTTCATCAACTACCATCTCCGAATCTTTTAGCTCAACTATTACTTTTTCACCAGGATTTTTGGGTAGGTAATCTTGTACCAATAGTGTAAGGATTATGTCTCCCAACTGAATTCTTCCCATATCGTCAACGAAGCCTACACGGTCAGCATCTCCATCGAACAGTATGCCTACGTCCGCCTTATTGTCTAAAACTTTTTTAATGAGATCTTTGTAAGCATCGATAACAACCGGGTCAGGAATATGAGGAGGATTGGTTGGGTTAAACTCTGAGTAAAGTTCTATGACTTCACATCCTAAATCTCTTAATAGATTGGGCACAAAAAGCCCTGCGATCGCAGCACTTGAGTCAACTACCACTTTTAACTTCTTTTTAAGTTTTATTTTCTTTTTGATTTCTTCGTAATAGTCTTTGTTTCCTTGTGGCCAAGAAGTAATCTTGCCAGTCCCATTTATGAATTCACCTTTTCCCATAAGCTCTCTTATTTGCTGTATTTCCAGACCAGATATCGTATTGTGACCATGACATAATTTAAACCCGTTATACTGCGGTGGATTATGGCTCGCAGATACCATCACGCCACCGTCAATTTTGTAATATTGTCTTGCGAAGTACATGGTCGATACAATAGCAATCCCCAGATCAAGTACGTTGCATCCCGTAGAAATTAAGCCCTCCATTAGAGCTTTCTGATAAGGCTCTGAGGTAGTTCTAGTATCGCGAGCAACTACTACATCTTTTGTTCCCTGACTCTTAAGATATGTTCCATAAGCTTTACCCAAAACCAATGCAAATTCCTTATTAATATCATGATCAACAATTCCTCTTATATCGTACTCCCTAAATATTCTTGGGTTAATTTTCAGCATAAATTTTATGGATAGGCATGTTTTTTAATATTAAATTTCCAACAAAAAAAAGTCAATGGCGTTAACTAGCGGCATTGAAAGAGTGCCGGTTTTGTAGGAAAGATCTATCTTATATAGTTTTTTGTAAATTTTTGTTAAATGATCTTGATCAAAAAAACCTGCCTGCTTTAAAAGCCTTTGTTTTTGCCATGGGGCAAGCTTTTTTACTTCCTCAATTTGAAACTTTGAACTTTTATCTATTACTCCCAAAAGAAGCCGAATCTGGCGAACAATCATAAAAACTATAATCTCCTGCGCAGATGTCTTTAAAATCTGGTGAAAAGTTTCTAATAAAAATTTTCCATTCCCCGGCTTTAGAGATTCTAAAAAGCTAAATAAAATTTTAGGATAGTTAAAAGTCTTAACTGCGGATTTTGGAAAAAGATTTAGATATTTTGATAATGCTTCTTTTTCCTCCCAAATAACAATGTTTCTTTTTTCATTTTCTTTTAATAAAGATGCTATTTCTTTTAACTCGCTGTCTGAACGTTTTTTAGAGAAGAGATTTTCTAAAACAATATTTTTTTCTTCATCAAGAAAATTTGTTCCCTGAAAAAATTCCGCTAAATCCGCTATTGTTATTTTTTCTCCTTCAAATGTCCGAAGACTTAAGAATTCATTTTTTTTCTCAAAGAGGTACTCTCTTGAGGAAATAGAATCCTGCCCGTTTATTATTGTAATCATAAAGAATTTTTATACTCTTTAAATAATTTGTTTGTCAAAGACCCCAAATGTCTCTTTCTTATGCGGTGGTGAAGAAGAGCACCTGAAAAATTTTTAGGAATGTGCAAAAGTTCGTGAATTAAAACTTTTTTTCGATTATCCTCCGGAAGCTTATCGTAATGTTTTGATAAAACTTCTATTACATAAGCAGCTTCTATAGACAGGGCTTTTTGAAATATTTTAGGCATTGCCCAAATTCTTGCATACGATCTTGATTTTGAGCCGTAGCTTCTAAAACAAAATATTCTTGAGGATTTGATATGCGGAAGTTTCAAAACTTTAAGAATTTTCTTTATATCTTTTTTAACATCTTTTGCCTCTTTCCACTCCATATACTAATACTACAAATACTACCAATAAATACCAATAATCCAATATTCAAATATTTGTTTATTTGAGATTTGTGGCATTGGTATTATTATCAAGTATGTTTATCTGCAACATAGGAAGCACCGTATGCTTCGGGTTTTGTCTTTGCCACAAATCCATTACCTGTTACCATTCCCACGACTTCTTTTATCATATCTCTAGTGTCTCCGTGTTCTCCAACATCTATATGAATTTCTAAATTGTAGGAAGGCATCTCACCGTTTAATTTCTTTTTAAGAAGCGGCACAAAAGAGAATGCAAAAGCAAGAGAGCTCATTGTCTCAGCATAAATTTTTTCTCTCAAACTATGTATGTTTGATTGAGAAACTTTTTTCCAGAAATATTTTCCTCCAAAGCCTTTACGATGAACAAGAACTGCGGTAACAAGACTGATCTGTCTGTTGCTTTTTCCTAAACCTTTCTCGTGGGAATCTGTTCCTATTACCAAGCTATATTCTGCACCTGGATCTTCTTCTAAAAACACCTTTATATAATTTATAACATCCCCGATTCTTAATTGTCCGTAAGTTACGCTTTGGTAAAATCCATTTACAACCTGATACTCATCCATATTTTAGGACTTATTATACCACAATTATTAAGACTTGCTATCATCCTATAGTTTAAAACCGAGAGTTTTTGTTATACTTTCCAAAAATAGAATCAGAGTACCTTCGTCTTTTTTATTTTTCTTTAAAATTCTTTTTGCAACTTTTAAAACCAGCTCAAGCGACCGAGGGGTATTTACGTCATCATCCATAATTTTAATGAACTTATTGAAATAAGATGCGCCAATTATCTTTTTACTAGAGGAATTTTTTTGTTTTACAGCTTTTTTAACTATATTAATACAATTCCTGGCATATTCAAGTTCTTTTTCCTCATATTCCCAAGGTTGTTTATAATGGTGTGAAAGCAAAGTCCATCTTACCGCATTAGGCGTATATTTTTTAAGAAGGTCTTTGATCATTATTAAGTTGCCCAAGGACTTTGACATTTTTTCACCATTGCAAAAAACCATTCCAGTATGCATCCAGTACCTTACAAAGGGGGCTTTGCCTGTATAACTTTCGGACTCCGCAATTTCACTTTCGTGATGGGGGAATATCAAGTCTTTTCCGCCACCATGAATATCTATTCTTTGGCCTAAAAATCTATCTGCCATAGCAGAGCATTCTATATGCCAGCCCGGACGGCCTTTTTCTTTACCCTGAGCGGAGTCGAAGGGCCAAAAGGGTTCACCTGCTTTTGTCTTTTGCCATAAAACAAAATCGAGTGGATCTTTTTTAAAAGGGTCAGAAGGATCAGCGCCTCTTTCTTTTGAAATAAGAATCATCTGCTTTCTGTTAAATTTTGACAACCTACCGTATTTTTTGAATTTTCCAACATCGAAGTAGATGTTTCCATCCCTTTTATATGCAAGACCCTTCTTAAGTAATGAGATAATGATTTGAATCATTTTATTAATTGAATCTGTAGCTTTTACAAAATTGGTTGGAAGTAATACATTAAGCGATTTCATGTCTTGAATATATCTATCTGTCCAATAATCACCTAAAATCTTCCAGTTTTTGCCTTCTTCTTTTGCTTTTTTGAGAATATCATCATCAATATCTGTTACATTTTGCGTGTACTTTACTTTATAACCCTTAAGTGCGAGATAGCGAATTAGTACATCAAAGAAAACATAGGTAAATGCATGTCCTATGTGAGTTGTATCATAAGGTGTAATTCCGCAGACATAAATTGAAACATTATTTTTTTTAAGAGGTTTAAAAACTTCTTTTTCCCGCGTTAAAGAATTATAAAGCTTAAGCACGATTACTATTATACATCAAGAAAGGGGATTTATTTGCTTTTAAGAGCAAATAAAGCTTGCTCTCCGAAGCCTTGGCGAAAGATGGTGAGCCGTGCAGGATTCGAACCTGCGACCAAGAGCTTAAAAGGCTCCTGCTCTACCGCTGAGCTAACGGCCCTCAGGAACAATTATATCAAGCTAAGTATAACTTGACAAGATAATCTTATATATATAGACTAATAAAAGACCCGTGACAGAGAGGAGGTGAAAATGACTAATATTGGAGAGACATTAGTTGCCTCTATAAACGCAGGTCTTGTTGCGCTTACAGCATTTGTCCCCAAATTTGTCCTTGGACTCGTTATACTTCTGGTTGGTATCATTATTGCTTCAATTTTAAAACAAGCAGTCCTTGAACTTTTTAAGGCATTAAAAATTGAATCTTTCCTCAAAAAATACGGAGTCCCAGAAGCAAAAGACGAATTTTCGTGGTCTGGCATCTTAGCAGAGATCGTAAGATGGTTTGTTATAATAGTTTTCCTACTTCCTACGGCAGACATTTGGGGATTACCAAAAGTTGATTTAGTGTTAAGCCAGGTCCTATTATACTTACCAAATGTTTTCGTTGCGGTAATAATTACACTGGTTGGATTTGTTTTTGCAAGACTTGCCCATGATGTAATCTTAGCATCTACCAAAGGTTTGTCTTCGGAGACAGCTAGAACTGTTGCGTCGATAACCCGTTGGGCAATCAGTGTTTTTGTGATTTTGGCTGTATTAAACCAGTTGGGCGTTGCATCGGACCTTATAAGAATTCTCTTTACAGGTTTTGTTGCAATGCTTGCTATAGCCGGCGGAATTGCCTTTGGTCTTGGGGGGCAGGGAAGCGCAAAAGACATTGTTGAGGGAATAAGAAACAAGCTTAAATAAAAGAAGTCAGACTTCTTAAAAATTGTATTAGGGCTTGTATTAGGATATAATACCGACATAAACCGTCGTAAGTAGTGTGCGTAGCTATGTTGTCCATTAAGCGCTGGTTTTCAAAAATATTTTGGCCCCATCGTCTAGCGGCTTAGGACAGCTGGTTTTCAGCCAGCTAACACCGGTTCGAATCCGGTTGGGGTCACCAAGATGTTAATTATTCTTCACATTTGACTCCGCAGTGATATATGTTAGTATAAATATAATATGCTCCTGCCCGATGAGCAAATAAAAGTTATTCTTTTTCGAGCGGGTATTGATCAAAAAACCCTTGATGATTTAGAAATTTTTACAAGAAACGCTCGAATTACACTCCAGGAAGCGGCAATTGAGAAAGATGTCATTACCGACGAAAGATTAGGTCTCCTAGTTGCCAGTCATATAAAATTTCCATTCATCTCTCTATCAAAAATTACTATTCCTGAAAGCGTTTTTCGTATTGTACCAGAGAGACTTGCCAGAAAGTATAAGGTGATTGCTTTTGCCCGTGACATGGACGGAATAAAACTGGCTATGTCAGATCCCGCGGACCTACGCTTTCAAGAAATGATTATTAAAAAAACTGGACAAAGGGCAACCCCATACCTGGCAACAGAAAGAGATATTGAAAACACGCTTCAGGTATACAGAAAAGATTTGAAAAAATCATTTGACGAATTACTTCAAAGTGAGATTAGTAAAAATGCCAGTGATATCGGGGATGCGCCAATTGCAAAAATTGTTGATCTTCTTATTACATATGCATACCGTGACAAAGCATCTGACATTCACATTGAACCGGAGGAAAAAGATTTATTGATTCGTTTTAGGATAGACGGTATTTTACATGATGTGCTATATCTAGATAAAAAATTACATGATAGAATTTTGACTCGCATCAAAATACTTTCAAGACTTAGAACAGATGAACATTTAAGCGCACAGGATGGAAAGATCAGGCTCGTTGTCGACGAGGATAATTTAGATTTGCGTGTTTCTATAATTCCATTAATAGAGGGGGAAAATGCAGTACTACGTCTTTTGTCTTCTCATTATCGCCAATTCTCTCTCCTTGACCTAGGCATGAATGAGCGAGATTTAAAAAAAGTTACCAGCGCAATAGATAAATCAAATAGTATGATTTTATCAACAGGCCCAACTGGTTCAGGCAAGACAACCACTATTTATGCGCTCCTCAAAATTCTCAATACTAGAGAAAAGAACATAACCACCATTGAGGATCCCGTTGAGTATAAAATTCAGGGGGTAAATCAAATTCAAGTAAATGTAAAAACGAATCTTACATTCGCAGAGGGTCTTAGGAGTATTCTAAGGCAAGATCCTAATATTACCTTTGTCGGAGAAATTAGAGATATTGAAACCGCGGGAATTGCTGTAAACGCTGCTTTAACTGGTCATTTAGTTGTCTCAACTCTTCACACCAATGATGCGGCTACTGCACTTCCTCGACTAATTGACATGAAGGTTGAGCCATTTCTTGTTGCCTCAACAGTCAGTATTATTATTGCTCAAAGATTAGTCCGAAAAATTTGTGAATCATGCAAGATGCAAATTACTGTAAAAAGATCCGATATAGAAAAAAATATTTCAAAAGGAATGATTTCCAAACATTTTACAATGACAGAAGATATAACCATGTATAAGGGGAGGGGATGTAAGGTTTGCCATTTTACAGGTTATTTAGGTAGGATTGGCATCTTTGAAGTACTTGAGGTTACAGATAGAATTCGTAAATTAATCACAGAAAAGAATGATTCCGGTATTATTGCTCAAGCGGCCATTGAAGAAGGGATGACCACAATGCTTGATGATGGTTTGGATAAGATTAAGAAAGGAATGACAACACTTGAAGAGGTACTTCGAGTCACCAATGTTGGTGCACTATGAAAACTGAACATATTAGATTATCCAGCAGTGATACGTTAACTATGATAGGCACATTTTCCACCATGATGAATGCAGGTATTCCAATTCTTGAAACCGTAGACTCGCTTCTTGAAGATGCAAGAGGAAATACGAAGAAAATTCTTATTTCTATAAGAGAAGATCTTATTCAAGGAAAACCTCTTCATGTATGCTTCTCTAAATTTCCATTAGCTTTCGATAAAGTTTCAGTGAATATTATAAAAGCTTCAGAAGAAGCAGGGACGCTACATATTGTATTAAAGGATTTAAGAGATCAAATTCAGAAAGATATGGAATTTACAGATAATGTAAAATCTGCGTTAATGTATCCTTTTATTGTCCTTATTGTTTTCCTAGCAGTGCTTCTAATAATCCTCGTTGTGGTAATTCCAAAAATTTCTACGGTGTTTTTACAGCTACGTGTTGATTTGCCGCTTCCAACGCGTGTTCTCATTTTTGCCTCAAATGCAATTTTGCATAATTTAATTCTACTTTTGATTGCACTTCTTGGTATAGGTTTTGGCATCCATTTTTTGTTCAGAATCCAAAGGAAGTTTATCCTCCATTTGCTATATACGCTTCCTTTTGTCTCAACAATTATTAAAGGGATAGATTTGACGCGATTCTTCAGGAGCATGTATCTATTACTTAATTCCGGCGTCATCATAACATCTGCGCTGGAGTTGGCAAAAGATGTTGTGATACGTCAAGATATTGCCAAATCCATAGGATATGCTCAAGAAAGTGTTCTTGCAGGACGAAGACTCTCTGAGGCGCTCAAAGAAAGAAAAGATATTTTTTCTGGAACTACGATTAAGATTGTAGAAGCCGGAGAGAGAACTGGAACACTAGATAAGTCAATGGGGGACATATCAAACGATATGGATTACCAGGTTGCCAAAATGCTTAAAACATCAATTACCCTACTTGAACCGCTTATGCTTATATTTATGTCTATTTTGGTAGGAGGAATGATGATATCAATTATTGCTCCAATTTATGGATTGGTTAGTAGTATTGGCGGAGGATAGACATGAAGAAAATTTTCAATTCCGAACGCGGGTTTACACTTGTTGAGCTAGGTATTGTTTTTGGAATTATAGCTCTTTTATTTGGATTTGCAACAATTAATCTGGTAAATGTTCAAAAAGTGACCTCGATAAATTCGGCGATTGATACATTGGTATCAGACATGAAAAGTCAACAAACAAAAGCAATGGTTGGTACCGGAAGCGTAGCAGGAGAAAGCTTCGGTATGTATTTTCAGTCAGATAGGTACATTTTGTTTACTGGCACGACCTATTCCAGCACGAATTCTTCGAATTTTACCATTATGCTGGGGAGTAGCATTCAATTTGCTAACAGTACATTTCCTGATAATACTATAGTTTTCCTACGACAATCAGGAGAATTGAGCGGATTTATAGATGAGAGAAATACTATAGCCATCCAGAACACCCAAGGGCTTAATAAGAAAACAATTACTGTTAATCGATATGGTGTAGTAACGAAAGTAAATTAGCAATGCAAAAAGGGCAATCTCTTATTGAGCTACTTTTAACTATTGCCTTGGTTTCAATTTTTTTTCCGGCGCTTTTGACCGGATTTGTCTCAACCCGAAACAATAGGGCAATAAGGGATCAAAGACAACTTGCAACAGCATATCTGTATGAAGCACAGGAAGCAATAAGGGTTGTCCGGGCAAACAGTTGGTCTAATCTCCCTACCGGTACATATCATCCAATTATTTCAGGCAGTACGTGGGTACTTATTAGTGGATCAGAGCTTATCGATAGTAATTTTACCCGTCAAATCGTTATTGACGATGTCTTAAGAGACGGCAGCGGAAATATTACGCAAGATGGAACACTAGATCCATCTACCAAACGTATTACCATTTCTGTTTCATGGAATTTACCGTTTCCCAACTCCGTTAGTGCAACATCGTATCTCACCCGGCATGATAGTAATATTTATACAGATACCACAGTTGCCGATTTTTCCGGAACGGCTCAGGGGGCGACAGTCTCGGCAACAACGGGAACTCCTATTCCTAATGATGGGCAGGTACAGCTTGGTGCTGGAGGCGAAGGTAATTGGTGCACGCCAAATTTATCAATTGCCTCCCTTGATCTTCCAAAAAATGGGGTTGCGAATGCAATATCGGCCATCGAAGGCAAGGGATTTGCCGGAACTGGCGATAACTCCTCGGGTGTTTCTTATGCTAGCATTGCAATAAGCAATACTCATCCTCCTGTCGCAACAGTTTTGGGAACTTTTGATGGGTTTAAAACCAATGACGGTATATTTGGGGAGCCGGATTATGCATATCTTGCGACTGATAACAATTCAAAGGAGGTTGAAATTGTTGACATAACACACACGACAAATGGTAAATACTCAGAGGCAGGATATTTCAACGCTCCTGGGAATGGCACTGGGAATAGTGTCTTTGTTTTGGGC
The DNA here is from genome assembly GCA_001782475.1 of Candidatus Levybacteria bacterium RIFCSPLOWO2_01_FULL_38_21. Classification (GTDB taxonomy): domain Bacteria; phylum Patescibacteriota; class Microgenomatia; order Levybacterales; family UBA12049; genus 2-01-FULL-38-21. The sequence continues at coordinate 51,645 of MFOT01000014.1, forward strand.
AACATTGGATATATGACTGATGGTAACCAGTTATATACTTTTGATCTGTCAAGCAAGTCCGGTTCCCGTCCCCAACTTGGAAGCGTCACGCTTGCCGACACCGGAGAAAAAGTTTATGTTGTGGGAAGCTATGCCTATGTTGCAATATCAGAAGGAACACTGGAACTTCAGATTATTCAAGTCACAAATGGAGGAAGAACTTTATCGATGGTTGGACAAGCGGATGTTAACGGACACGAAGCGTCTGATGTGTTTGTAAATTCAACAGGAACTCGCGTCTATCTTGCAACCGAGTCGTCTTCTTCGCAAAAAGAATTTTTTATAATAGATGTTTCGACAAAAACGGGAAACAGACCAACTGTTGGATCATATGAAGCAAACGGTATGAATTCAAAAGGTGTCACCGTTGTTCCGGGGAACAAAGCACTTCTTGTCGGGAAAGAAGGGGAGGAATACCAGGTCATCGATATTTCAAATGAGACAAACCCCACACGCTGCGGAGGTTTAAATATAGACAGCGGAGTAAACGGTATTTCATCCGTTCTTGAACAAGATGGAGATGCTTATTCCTATATTATTACTGGTGATGCTACAGCTGAGTTCAAAATTATAGAGGGGGGGCAATTTCCAACAAGCGGAATATACACTTCTCCGATTTTTGATGCGGGATCGGATGTATATTTTAATAGCTTTATGGTTAACCACATTGTTCCACCCTCAACGTCAATGCAGTATGAAGTAGCAGTGGCAGCTGCCGTGAATAATAGCTGTTCGAGCGCAATTTTTTCTTATGCCGGTCCATTTGCAACAAGTTCTGCTCTCCCCTCAACGACCGGAAACCCTTCGTATCAGAATCCGGGAAGGTGCCTAAAATATAAAGTTACACTTTCAACCTCTGACATTACTCAAATACCAATTCTATCGGATATAACCATTAATTACTCACCATGAGGAATAAATTGAAAAAACAGAAGATAATTAAAGTTTTATTAAATAAGCAAGGCTTTACCTTTGTAGAGCTCTTATTGTATATTGGAGTTTTTTCTATTCTGATTGTAGCTCTTTTTCAACTTTTTACTTCAATCATCGATACGCAAATAGAGTCACAAAGCACGTCATCAGTTTTTCTAGATGGGCAGTATATTCTTAATCGTTTTAGATATGATATGGAGCGCGCAAAAAGCATTATAATTCCATCTCCCCCGGGTCAACAAGGAGCAACAGCGGAGCTTTCTATAGATAATGCTACGCATACATATTCTTTAGTTCAGGGGAACCTAACCCTCACAAATGATGTTGCGTCAATAACTGGTCAGCTTAACAGCTTAGACACTACTGTTTCCAATCTTAATTTTACTCGAGTAAGCGATACGCAAGCAAAGAACACTGATACACTAACCATCTCTTTTAGGCTTACAAGCAATGTAATAAAAAGAGGAGGACCAAAAGCAGAAAATTTTAAGACAACGGTCGGGATGCGACCAAAACAATAATCCATGAATCGGAAGTTTAAAATGTCTCTTAATCAAAAAGGGCAGGTATTTGTAACATTGCTGTTTTTTGTTATTATTGGTGTAACAATTATATCGGCTGAGACAATTGTACTTTTTACAAATATCCTATCAGGAAGTACCGAAGAGCAAGGAGCAAATGCTTATTATGTTGCTGAAAGCGGCATCGAAGAAGCTTTGCTTCGATTAAATCGTAATCCTGGTTACGCTGGGGGAGTACTTACTGTAGGGCAAGGCAACGCCGCGACGCAAGTAGGCAATGGAATCATTACGGCAACAGGCACCTATGCGGGTACTATTAAAAAAATTGAAGTTCAAATAGTCAACAATGATGGCGCACTAAGAATAGTTTCGTGGAAGGAAATTTAATAATGGATTTTTCAGAAAAACAGACAATAGTTTGTTATATCGATAAGGATAAAGCATTGTTCTATCAGGATGTAGATGGTTCAATGCTCCAAATGGATTTTCCGCCTGATATTATCTCTGACCAAGAACTTACCGGTAGAGAAAAACTAGAGCAGCTTATCAAGTCCTTTCTTGAAACTAACAAATTGGGGAAAGGAAATATTATTTTTATCTATGCTCCAAATGTTACCATTGAGAAAGATTTTCCAGACGAACTTGCAAGAAATAAAAATGAAGAAATTCAAAAATTCATCGACATGATTCCATTTGAAGAAGTCTTGAGCAAAATTTATAAATTAAATAAAAAGACAAAGGTAGTCACAATTAATCAAGAAATATATAAATCAATAAAAAATATTTTTGAGAAGAAAAATTTTTTAGTTCTTGGAATTATTCCATCTACAGTACTTCAAGAAGCAGTCGCGGAGTTATCAATGAATATAGATTTAGCCTTTATCGCAAGTAAAATATATTCTCTTAGGCAATATAGTATGGTAAATGATGGTGAACTTAAAAATGAGAATACTAAAGAAAAGCCTGCTTCAAAAAAACAAAATATCAGAATTTATTTTCTATTAGCTGTTTTTGCCATATTGCTTTTTGTTCTTATAATTATTTTGATAATAAATCTTTTTCCAAAAAATTCATCAAAAAACCTTCCAGTTTTAGAACCGCCGCTCTCTCCAACTCCGACAGTACCAGTGGTAAATCGGGAATCAATACCAGTAACACAACCGTCTATTAGCTCTCCAAGTGGGTCAGATATCTAACCTCAGTGAGCAAAAGAGCCATGTAATTGCTCTTGTTGACAGGGTAATTTCTACTGTGTTATGGTTAATTTGTCTATTTTAATGAATTACTCTCTATCGCAGAAAAAAAACAAAGGCTTTACGTTAATAGAAATCCTTGTTGTAATAGGAGTATTGTCAGTTCTTTTCTCAATTATTCTTTTTTTAATCAATCCTGCCGGACAATTTAGTCGGGCAAATAATGCAAAACGACGAAGCGATATTATGGCAATTCTTAATGCAATAGGCGCATATAACGCAGATAATAAAGGAGTTTTGCCGAATAGTATTACAACCACTGTTGCAACTATAACAGATGCGGTAAATGGCGCTGACATCTGTGCTTTGTTGGTCCCAAAATTTATTCCTGCCCTTCCAACTGATCCATCCCTTAAAACAAATGACATAACTACATGCACAAACTATAATACAGGATATACCGTCGTAAAGGACGCAAATAATAGAGTTACTCTCGCGGCCCCAAATCAAGAAAATGGTGAAGTAATTTCCATAACCCGATAATTGCCAGCGTGCGACCCATTAGTCCTCCACAAGCAACTTCAGGAGACAATCAAAAGCATGTAGTGGATTGCTCTACTTCAAATTTTCCCCTATAATAAAAGATCGATTTCTATGGATAAGATAATTATAAAAGGTGCGAGGGAGCACAATTTAAAATCTATAAACGTAGAAATTCCAAAAAACAAGCTTGTTGTTTTTACAGGTCTTTCGGGCAGCGGAAAATCCTCTTTGGCTTTTGACACTATTTACGCCGAAGGGCAGAGAAGATATGTAGAAAGTTTATCATCTTACGCAAGACAGTTTCTTGGAATTATGAAAAAACCCGATGTAGACTTAATAGAAGGGCTATCTCCTGCAATATCAATTGACCAAAAATCTACCTCACATAATCCTCGCTCAACAGTTGGAACAGTTACGGAAATTTACGATTACCTAAGACTTCTTTTTGCCCGAATCGGTCATCCGCATTGCCCAAGCTGCAGACGAGAAATAACTCATATGACAAAAGAGCAAATTACTAATGCAATTTTTGATCTTTTAAAAAATCAAAATACAAACATAAAGCTTGCTAAATTAAAAATTTTAATCTTATCCCCAATTGTCAAAGACAGAAAAGGAGAATACAGAGAGCTTTTTTTGGATCTTAAAAAAAGAGGATATAAAAAAGTACGAGTAGATAGAGAAATATTCAATGTTGATGAAAATTTTGTACTTATAAAAACTAATAAGCACAATATTGATGTTGTAATTGACGAGCTTATTTTAACAAAAGATACAGACAGATTAAGAGTAGGGGAGGCTGTTGAGCAGGGTCTTAAGCTGGGAGATGGAGAACTTATTCTTTCAATTGTAAAAGATCCCGGTTTTACGATTCCTGAGAAACCCAAGAAAATGGAGGATGAACTTTTCTCGGAAAAATTTGCATGTCCTTTTTGTAATATTTCAATTCCGGAGATAGAACCTCGAATTTTCTCCTTTAACACTCCTCATGGAGCTTGTCCAACTTGTAATGGCTTGGGAACAATTCTTACGGTTGATAAAGATTTAGTCTTTAATAATAATTTATCAATCTCAGAAGGCGGGATTCTGCCTTTTCCAAATATTTATTATCAGGATACGTGGTTCTCAAGAATATTTATAACTTTTTGTAACGAAAATAACATTCCCCAAACAAAGAGGTTTTCAGAAATCTCAGAAGATAAAAAAAATCTTTTGCTTTTGGGAACAGGAGATAGGGAGTACGAGGTAAAAGGGAAAAATAGATGGGGAAGACCTACTGTAATTTACGAACCATTTAAAGGGGTCCTTAATGAAATAAAACAAAGGTACCATTCAACAGAGTCCCCATTTATAAAAAGCCAAATAGAAAAATTTATGAAATTTGAAACCTGTTTTGAGTGCAGTGGCGTAAGACTTAAAAAAGAAGCGCTTTTGGTAACGGTGGATGGAAAATCGATAGTCGATATTTCTAATCTTTCTATTTCTCTTTGCGCTGAATTTATAAATAACCTGCAATCCGGAATTTCCCAAAGAGAAGGAGAAATCGGGAGAATGATAATAAAAGAAATCAAGCAAAGGCTTTCTTTTTTACTAGATGTGGGTCTTGAATATTTGACACTATCTCGGGGCGCTCAAACTTTAGCAGGAGGAGAAGCGCAGAGAATAAGGCTTGCCTCTCAAATTGGATCAGGACTTGCCGGAGTTTTATATGTATTGGATGAGCCTTCTATTGGACTTCATCCAAGGGACAACGGAAAGCTTATTAAAACTCTTAAAAAATTAAGAGATTTGGGAAATACGGTAATCGTTGTCGAACACGATAGAGAAACAATGGAAGAATCAGATTTTATTTTAGATTTTGGTCCGGGAGCAGGAGAAGAAGGAGGAAGAATAATCGCACAGGGAGCTGTTTCGGAAATTAAAAAAAACCAAAATTCTCTAACCGGGCAGTACTTATCTGGTGAAAGAAAAATTGAAATATTGAATGAGAAAGAGAAAATTTCTTTACAAGGAGTATCCTTATCTGCCTCGGCAAGAAGTATCCTCATAAGAAAAGCGATAACCATTATAGGAGCTAAAGAGCACAATCTAAAAAATATTGATGTTGTATTTCCGCTTAATAAATTTATTGTCGTTACCGGTGTTTCAGGATCGGGAAAATCAACTTTAATAAATGACATTCTCTACCATGCATTAATGCAGAAACAAAACCCATATCACCGTGAAAAACCGGGACGCTTCGATAGTCTTGAGGGGTATGAAAATATAAAGCATGTTTTCTTAATAGACCAGTCTCCAATAGGGAGAACTCCAAGAAGTAATCCTGTGACATACACTGGCAGTTTTACTTACATAAGAGAGTTATTTGCGAAAACAAAGGAAGCAAAACTGCGCGGATATAAAACTGGAAGATTTTCGTTTAATGTAAAAGGAGGACGATGTGAGGCATGCCTTGGTGAGGGACAAATAAAAATAGGAATGCAGTTTTTGCCGGATATTTACATAAAATGCGAACAGTGCGAGGGGCTTCAATATAATAACGAAGTTCTGGAAGTTTTGTTTAACGGCAAAAACATTGCGCAGGTTTTGGCAATGAGCGTATCTGAGGCTCTCTCGTTTTTCTCATTTGTACCGGGTCTTTCACATAAACTTCAGACCTTAAATGACGTTGGGTTATCCTACATGGGACTTGGTCAATCAGCACCAACGCTCTCGGGCGGAGAAGCGCAGCGAGTAAAGCTTGCTACAGAATTATCTAAGAGAGGGGGACAATCTTTGTATTTGCTGGATGAACCGACAACAGGTCTCCACTTTGCAGACTTGGAAAAACTCCTAATTGTCCTAAAAAAACTTGTTAAACAGGGAAATACAGTTATAATCATAGAGCATAACTTAGATGTTATAAAAAATGCCGACTACATTATAGATTTGGGACCAGAGGGCGGAGAAAACGGAGGAGAAATTGTAGCTTCTGGAACACCCTTAGAAGTTTCAAAAAATCCAAAGTCCTATACAGGCAGATTTTTAAAAAAAGTACTGTAAAAAATTAAAAAATAAATATATACTAAACTCATGAGGAGATTAATTCTTCTTTTATTTTTTTTCTATTTTTTCTTAATCTCGCCTTCTTTCTCTTTTGCAGCTTCGAATTTTTTAACAGATTATGATATAAGATATACAATTTTTGAAAATCAGAATACCCATGTCGAAATTAATGTTATTCTAACAAATCAAACCTCGGTTTACTATGCATCTTCGTATAAAATTCATCTCGGATTTGAGCAAATAGAAAATATCAAAGCCTTTGATCCCGACGGAAACATACTTGGCAACGTATCAAAAGATAACGAAGAGCAAACAATTGAAGTAAATTTCAACAAAAGAGTAACAGGCGTTGGAAACAAGCTTAATCTTACTATATCCTTTGATACTAAGGAAGTTGCCCAAAAATTAGGAAACATATGGGAGGTAAATATTCCGGGATTTTCTCCCAAGTCAAATTACTCAAGTCTAAATGCCCAGGTAACCGTACCCAAAAGTTTTGGAAGGCCGGCTTATGTTAAACCGCAAATTAAGGACTGGCAGCAAAAAGAAAACACTTATTTCTTTACTAAAGAACAGCTTGAAAAATCCGGAATCTCTATGGCATTTGGTGAAAATCAAATATATAAATTTAATCTTACCTATCATCTTTTAAATAAAAATTTATTTCCCATAAGAACCGAGATTGCTCTGCCTCCTAACACTAACTATCAGGATGTACAAATAGAAAACATAAACCCCAAACCGACAAATGTAAAAGTAGATAATGACGGCAATTGGCTTGCGGAGTATTCATTATCTCCGGGAAAAAAAATTGATGTAAATGCAAACGGCAAAATAAAAATTACTCTTTCTCCAAAAAAAGAACCAAAAACAGACAACGAATTGTCAAAATACCTAAAACCGAAAAAATATTGGGAAGCGGATAATGAAAAGATAAAAAAGCTTGCTCAGTCTTTAAAAACACCCAGAGCAATTTATGATTATGTTTCGGGTTATCTTAAGTATGATTACTCAAGAGTTTCCTCAAACAAACCAAGATTAGGAGCTCTAAATTCAATGAATGACCCTTTCTCTGCAGTATGTCTAGAGTTTACAGATCTTTTCGTAACATTAGCAAGAGCGGCAGGGATACCGTCGCGGGAGATAGACGGATACGCATACACACAAAATTCTAAAAAGAGACCTCTGTCTTTAGTAAAAGACGTTTTGCATGCATGGCCGCAGTATTACGATAAGGACATTAAAACCTGGGTGATGGTTGATCCCACGTGGGCAAATACAACAGAGGGTATGGATTATTTTGATGTTTTAGATTTTGATCATATAGCATTTGTTATTAAGGGGCAGGAGAGCAATTACCCTGTTCCTGCCGGCGGATACAAAATTCCGGGGAATGAAGCATTAAAAGATGTTGATGTCAGTTTTGCTAATATTTTTGAAGAAGAAACTCCGACTTTGCAAATAGTCCAAAACCTGCCGAATAATTTAATATCCGGGCTTCCTTTTTCGGGAAGTCTTTTAATCAAAAATGCCGGAAAAACCTTAGCACCTTCGCAAAGTATAATTATCTATACATCTGTTCTTAAACCTTATTATCAAAGACTTGCCTTAGGTGAAATTCCACCCTATGGGAGTATTATTCTTCCGATCTCATTTTCTAAAACATCATTTTTGACAAATAGACAAGATCTAATTAGAATATCGCTTGGAGGAAGTACGCTTTTTCATAAGATTAAGATTACTCCAATCTTTTTAAGTAAATGGGTTTTATTAGGAGGTGCAGTAGTTTTTTTTGGAATACTCATTGTATCAGTCATTGCCATCAAACCCTGGAATCTACCTATTTTTAGATCAAAAGGGTAAGGTTTTATATGTAGGGAAGGCAAAAAACTTAAAAAAAAGAGTAGGCAGCTATCTTATTAATAGGTCTTCGCTTCTTGAAAAAACAAAGATTCTTATATCCAAAACCTCAGAGATTAAAACAATTAACACCCATTCCGAGATAGAAGCCTTACTCCTTGAAGCAAATTATATAAAAAAATATAGACCCTTTTTTAACTTACGGCTTGTCAACGGAAAAGCTTATCCCCTTATTAAAATAACTATTAAAGATGACTATCCTAAAATCCTTATCTTACGAAGAATCGAGGATAAAAAAAACAACTTATACTTTGGTCCTTATCCAAACGCAGGCGCGATGAGATTAGTATTAAAAACTATAAGAAAAATTTTTCCATACCAATCTGTTAAAAACCATTCAAAAAAAGTTTGCCTGTATTATCATTTGGGATTATGCCCGTGCCCTGCGATTTTTGATTCACCCGTACTTAAGAAGGAGTATAAAAAAAATATAAAAAGAATAGTCACTTTCCTAAAAGGAGATACAAAAAAAGTATTAAGGGATTTGGAAAAAGAGAGAGATGCTTTAAGCAAAAAGGAAGAATATGAAAAGGCAAATAATCTTCAGGAGAAAATAAACTCGATTCTAATTGTTACAAGTCCTTCTTATCCCTCTTTTGATTCCCAAGTTAATCCGAATTTAGAAGAAGATATAAAAAATGAACAACTGTTGAGCCTAAAAGAAGCACTTAAGAACACAAAATCGCAAGTTGCTTTACCTAGAAGAATCGAATCTTTTGATATATCAAATATCTCGGGTCAATTTGCAGTTGGATCTATGGTTGTTTTTACTAACGGAGAAAAAGACTCCACTCTTTACAGAAGATTTAAGATAAGATTTTCAAAAGGGAAAGCAAATGATTTTGCGATGCTTTCAGAAGTTGTATCTCGAAGACTAAATCATAGTGAGTGGCCATTTCCAGATCTTATAATAGTAGACGGAGGAAAGGGACAAGTTTCTTCTATTCTTAAAGTCTTAAAAAGAAAAAATCTAAATCTCGGACTTATCGGAATAGCCAAAAAAGAAGAAACTATAATAACATCGGATTTAAAAGAAATTAAGCTGCCAAAAGACTCCAAAGCCTTACATTTAGTAAGAAGAATAAGAGACGAAGCGCACAGATTTGCCCTTCTCTATCATCGCAAACTCCGCTTACGATCTATCATGAATTAATTTCTTGAGATTTCGTAAGTATAGGGAAGATATAAAAAGGATGCAGGCGGATCATCCAGGATATATTTTTCAAAATCTAAATAAATTTTCTTACGTGTATTTATATCGATTGTCTTTCTCCCGTCTTCTAACAGCTTATCTATTCTTAAGTTTTTATATCTTGATATATTGCTGTTTTGACCTGAATGCCATAAGACATATTGATCGGGGTCTTTTAAGAGATTAAAATCACCCAAAAACATTTGGAAATTTGATGGAATTGTGTCGACTATTTCTATTCTTGGCACAACACCAATTTTTTTAAAACTCTCAAGTAGAATTTTTGCTGTATTTTTATATTGCGGTAAGGTCTTAATTATAACTATAAGTTTAGAAGAATCAGAAGCACCTTCAGATGCAGACAAAAGATTTTTGGCATGTTCTATGTCCTGCATGCGGATATCTAATTTTTGATTCGCCCAGGAATTTGGAGAAAATGGACCAGGATTTCTCTTTCCATTTTCAAATTTATCGGGCACAGCATACGATAAGGCTTCCCTTATTTTCTTTTCCGACAAAATCCTATCTTGCGTGTTGTAAAAAAGTGTTATCAATTGTTTGTCGTTTAAGACTTTTTTTACCGTGACAGATTTAAAAGAATTTATTTTTTTATCTTTAAAAGTTACATCGTGAATGCCTGAAATTTTAGAAACTTCTCCTATAACAAAGGCCGTTTTTAAAGCGTCTTCTGTCGGAAAAAATTGATATTTTATTATCTTTTTGTTGGATTTAATTGATATTAAATCAATAGAAGTTACAAAATCTCCATTAAACTTTATAGATTTTACTTTATAGCTACCAAGCCCAACAAAACCCTTTTTAAAAATTGGTCTTGATACCGTGATAAGAAAAGGCGAATACGCTTCTTTTAATCTAAAAATAATTGTGTATTCATTGGGTCGCAGGATTGACGCATCCGAAAAATTATAAGTTACATTTTTTGAAGTAAGGCGTGTTTCATCCGAAAAGTATACATTTTTTCTTAAGAAAAATGTATATTCCCTGCCATTATCAGCAATTTTCCAACTTTGCGCAATATCGGGTCTAACATTTCCATCCTCAGAAACTGAAGTTAATCCTCTTGAAACACTTGTTAAGATGTAGGAAGGAAGATCATTAACGGTAAATGAACCGGCTACACCGACCGTTTCTTTTGGAATAAAGAGAAATGTAGATGGAAGAATTTTTATTAAAATCCTTAAGGCAAAAAATGCAAAAAGTCCTATTGCAAAAAAAACAAGAATTGATCGTCCCCATTTTTTAAAATAGGCTTTAATAAGCCAGAATATCAGACGGCGCCTAAATACAATCATAAATTCAAATTATTTTATCGAGGAGCAAAAAGTAGAGGTATTAAGCCAAACAACACTGCAAGAACCACTGTTGTCCAAATTAACATCTTTTCTATGCTTTGTTTGCTTCTGTAGAATTCCCCTCCTCCGCCAAAGGTTTTAGAAAGGCCTGATCCTTGCATCTGAAGAAGAATAGCTCCAATTAAAAGCACTGGAATTAAGATTTGTAAAAATATTATAAAAAACATACCTTAAGATTATATATTTCCTACGATAACTTTTGCAAGCTTTGAGGAATCATGGTATAAAGGAAATTCTTCGCTTACTAAGTCCTCCTGTACAAGCTTAAAAGGGAATTTTGCATCACCATTAACAAGGGGTACATACTTATATTCATTTTTCCATCTTTGTGGGATCTCCGGATTTTGGTTTTTATTAAGAAAGAATGTATCAAAAAGTATATCTTGGCAGTGTTTCTCTATTGCTTTAGCAAAATCTTCTATAGTATATTTTGGAGTTTCGAAAGGCTTATTTGCAACATTAACTATAAAAAATTTCTCTGCCCGTGCCTTTCTTATTGCGGATAAAATATCAGGAACCATAATAACAGGAAGAACAGTAGTATAAAGATCTCCGGGACCTGCGATAACAACATCTGCATTTTTTATGGCATCTGTGACTTTTTTATCAACCAGAGGATTCTTGGGTCTTATAAATAATTTTTTGATCTGACCCTTAAATCTTCCCAAATCAATATTTTCCTCTCTTGTTACAATATGTCCTGTTGAAGTTTTTGCCCAAATAGAAATCGGAGATAATGTGGATGGATAAATTTTGCCTTTGGTTTTGAATATTTTTTGAAGTTCTATTAACCCCTGGTTGAAATCTTTCTTTATAAAACTTAAGGCAAGAAGCATTAAATTTCCCAGTTTTTGACCAGGCAATAGATTATCTGGTCCGTATCTTTGTCCTTTAAATCTGAATTTTAGAAGTTGTATCAAGATTTCTTCCGCATCAGATAAGGCTACCAGACAATTTATAATATCGCCCGTAGGAAATGTTTTATAATACCTTCTTAACCTTCCTGCTGAACCGCCGTCATCTGCCATGGAAACAATAACTGATATATCGGAAAAATATTCTTTTATCCCGCGCAGTAAATTAGCAGTGCCAATCCCGCCTCCTAAGCAAACTATTTTTTTATCAGCCATGATAGGAACGTAATTATAGCAGATAACGCAAGCCCGCACACTATAAAAGCAAAAATTTGATTAACATAAGTTTTAGAAATTATAAATCCGCCGTATGAAAAGCCCTGAAAGACAAATGACGTAATTTTTATCTTGGGAACAAAAAGGGTGAGAAGATAAAGAATTATTACATTCGTAAAAAATGAGAATGCGCCCAGCGTTACAAGATTTAAAGGAAGCGTTAAGATATTTAAAATTGGTTTTATCAGAAGGAATATTATAGAAAGCGCTACTCCGCCCAAAAGATAAGTCTCAAACCCTCCTGTAATCTTTACTCCCGGAAATACTAAGGTCAGGAAAAAAAGAGAAAAAGAGTAAAATAATACGGCTCTTAAAATTGTTCTCATAATTTTATCTTGTAAATAAAATTGTATAATAAACTCATGAAAAAGCCAAGTTTTACAGAAGAAAAGAAGATTTGGAAAAAAGGCTGCAAATTTGTAATAGGAGTTGACGAAGTAGGGAAAGGAGCGTTCGCAGGACCGGTAGTTGCCGCAGCTGTAGTTTTTAACAAGGATACTCCTTGTCAGCCTCGTACAAGGAGTATCCATGAAGACATAAACGACTCAAAACTTCTAAAACCTAAAAAACGAGAGGAGTTGTCAAGGGTCATAAAAAAACAAGCACAATTATATGCCATTTCAACCATTGGCGTATCTACCATAAACAAATTAGGAGTTGGAAAAGCAAGTCAGATGGCCATAAGAAAATCGATAAAAACAGTAATTGGTGACATTATTGAGATAAACAATAGCAAGCCCCCGATTTTTGTATTAGCAGACGGATTCCATATTAAATATATTCGGGGGATTGGGCTAATAAACCAGAAGGCAATTATAAAAGGGGATAGAAAAAGTATCTCAATTGCCGCAGCATCTATTATTGCAAAAGTTTATAGAGATAAATTAATGAGAAAACTTAACCGAAAATATCCGGGTTACGGTTTTGTAAGAAACAAAGGCTACGGAACAAAATTCCATCAAATTGCACTTGCCAAGCAAGGACTATCGGAAGTCCACCGAACATCTTTTAATCTAGGAAAATTTCTGAGTTTTTAGTTGAGTTTTCACTGCTTTCTATATCTCCTTGGGATAAGTAAGATAATGTGCTAAACTAAGCTAATTCCATTATGAAAATTCTATTTGCCGTTTGGGAACTTGATCCCTTTTTCAAAGTAGGGGGTTTGGGTGATGTTGCCAGGTCATTTCCTGGCGCTTTAAAAGAAAAGGGGATAGATATAAGAATAGTTCTGCCGTATTATAAAGTTCTGAAGCTGGGCAGGCAGAGAAGAGTTATGATAGGTAAAATAAAATGTTTTTACGATAATAAAAACGAAGATGTGGAGATTTATAAAGTGGAACATCCAATAAGCAAAATACCAGTTTATCTTATAAAAAATAAGAAATATCTGGATATAGCTAAATTTCCAGACACTTTCGCTTTTTTTTGCTTGTCAATTGCAGAAATTATAAAAAGCAATATTCTTTCCTGGGCTCCGGATATAATTCACTGCAATGATGTCCATACCAGTTTGGTACCGCTCCTTTTAAAAGAAAAAAAAGTTCAAGTCAAGACACTTTTAACCATCCATAATCTTTCCTATCAGGGAAGAACAGGTATTGACGTTTTGAATAAATTAAAAATAGAAACTTCCAAATGTGCGGTTTTGCATTGGGAGATAAAGTCAAAAAGAGTGAATTTCTTGATGGAGGGCATAATACATGCAGACGCAATAACCACAGTTTCCCCAACATATGCCAGAGAAATCTTAACAGAAGAGTACGGGTGCGGTTTGGAAGATGTGCTTAGGGGAAGAGAGGGAAAAATCTTTGGCATACTCAACGGAATTGATAATAATTGGCACCATATGATGGCAAATAGCATGGTCAGATATCCCTATTTGTTGACAAAAGAAAACATTGCGAAAAATAACGAGTTGAAAGTTTACTCATGGGAGGAAGGGAAAAAGTTAAATAAGCTGTACTTGCAAAAAAAACTTGGATTAAGAGTAGACCCGTCAATACCCTTGGTTTCTTTTATTGGCAGGTTCGATCCATATCAAAAAGGGGTCGATATTATCCACAAGATGCTGCGCAGAATCAATTTAGAAAAATGTGCGTTTGTCATTTTAGGCAGCGGTGACCCGCATTGGGAAGAAAGATTTCAATGGCTTGCCAAATTTTATCCCAAAAATATTTCCTGCAATTTCATTTTTGATGAGGTTTTGGCTCATCAGATTTATGCCGGATCAGATTTTGTCCTCATCCCTTCCAAATTTGAACCATGCGGTTTAGTACAGATGGTTGCCATGTTTTTCGGAGCGTTGCCAATTGCCCATGCAACCGGTGGTCTTCGTGATTCTATAAAAGAAGGTGAAACCGGTTATCTTTTTAATAAGTACTCCTCTGTCTCTCTGGAATATTCATTAAATAGAGCTATTGGGATTTGGTTACAAGATAAAAAACGATATAAAACAATGGTTGAAAACGCTATGAAAATGGATTTTTCTTGGGATAGAAGTGCACGCGAATATTTAAGTCTTTACCAGAAGTTAATAGACGGAAAGTTATAAAAAAAGTTATAAATGTAGTCGCTATAGTCGCTACCTGAAAGGTGAAACAGCCTCGCTACCTTCGGCAATCTCAATATAGTTTACACTGAGGCCTTCGACTGAGCTCAGCCGAATATCCTTGCCAAATTGTGAGCCGCCGGCGAGTCGAACGCCGAACCGATTCCTTAAGAGGGAATTGCTCTGCCAGTTGAGCTAGCGGCCCTCTTTATAAAAAAGCGCTGATTTAGTATACTATAAGAGGTTTGTCATAACAATACTTGGCGCCTGTAGCTCAACTGGATAGAGCACTTCGCTTCGGACGAAGGGGTTGGGGGTTCGACTCCCTTCAGGCGCGCAGCGTAACAAATTACTTCGTAATTTAAACGCTGCAGAGACGTAAAAATTTTTAATTTTGTACGTCTCGCAACGTACGAAATCGAAGATTTCTACATCTTCTTCTATCCTATAGCTTTATTTTGAGCTTTGTGTTATAATCTTTGATTAAATTATGAAAAGATTCAGGGATTTGCTCAATTTTGCGGTCCAATTTGCAAAAACTCACAAAATAATTTCATTTACTATTTTTTTGACACTTATAGTAATCTTAATTGTCTTAAAACCCGGCAAGCAAGCTCCGATTGCCACAGAAAAAGTAAGAAGAGAAAATATTTCCCAAACAATTTCTATAACGGGGAGTATTGATTCAAATAATACTGCGAACTTAAGCTTTAAGGCTTCGGGAAAGTTGGTTTATTTGGGAGTAAAAAAAGGAGACTATGTTTATGCCTACCAGACAATTGCCGGAATGGACGAACGAACAGTTCAGAAGAATTTAGAGATTACCCTAATAGATTATTCAAAGCAAAGATTAACCTTTGACCAGACTCTTGAAAAAAATCAAAACAGAACACCGCAAGAAGCTTTAAATAATGATATGAAACGGATCCTTGAGAATAATCAGTTTGATTTAGACCGTGCGGTAAAATCTGTGGAACTTCAAGACCTTGCTAAACAGGAATCTGTTTTAACAACTCCAATCACGGGAATTATCACAAGATCAGATGTTGAAACTTCCGGGGTAAATGTTTCTGCGGCAACGACTTTTACTGTTGTAGATTTAAGTTCTCTTAATTTTAAGATGGACGTTGATGAAGCAGATATTGGAAAAGTTAGGCAAGGACAAAAAGTAAAAGTTGTGCTTGATGCGTATCCTGATGAAACATTAAATCTAACAGTAGACAAAATAGATTTTGTTTCTCACACAACCTCAACCGGAGGAACTGCTTTTACCGTACATGCAAACTTTGCAGATCATCCCGACAATAAATACAGAGTGGGAATAAATGGAAATGCGGAAATTATAACTGGGGAGAGAGAAAATGTTCTTGCAATTCCCGTATCTTCGATAACAGAGGATAATAAAGTGTTTATAAAAACTAAAAGGGGGTACGTGGAAAGAAAAATAAAAACAGGTCTTCAAAATGATACGAGAGCGCAAGTGATAAGCGGACTTTCGCAAAACGATGAGGTAGTCGTAGAATCAACTCTTGTTCCCAAAAAAACACAGGCAAGATTTCCGTTTAGGTTTTTTATAAGATAAAATGATTCATGAAGAAAACAAACCTCATAAGCCTTGCGAATATAACTAAAGATTATAACCTCGGTGGTTTGATAGTGAATGTTTTAAAGGGAATAACTCTTAAAATAGAAAATGGTGAATTTGTTGCAATTTCCGGAAGATCCGGCTCTGGAAAATCGACTCTAATGAATATCATAGGACTTTTAGACACACCGACAACAGGATCTTACTATCTAGAAAGTGTTGATGTATCAAGCTTAAAAGAAGATGAGTTATCGTATCTTAGAAATAAAAAAATCGGATTCGTTTTTCAGTCATTTAACCTTCTCCCAAGAGCAACAATTCTTGAAAATGTTATCCTTCCGGGAATTTATGCGGGATTAAATACAAAAGACAGGGAAAATACGGCAAAAAACATTTTAGAAAAAATCGGGCTCTTCAAGCATATCAACAAAAGACCCAATCAGCTTTCAGGAGGAGAACAGCAAAGAGTAGCAATTGCTAGGGCTTTAATGAATAATCCAGATATTATCCTAGCAGATGAGCCGACAGGAAATTTAGATACAAAATCAGGGCAGGAAGTTATAACTTTATTAAAAGACTTACATAAACAAGGAAAAACCATTGTGCTTATAACTCACGAGAAAGACATTGCTAGGGAAACAGATAGAATTATAAACTTGACTGATGGAAGAATTGATCTCGATTAGATGGGATAGATTGATTATGGATATAAACGAACTTTTTAAACTCTCATATAGAGCAATAAGCGCAAATAGACTAAGAAGTTTCTTAACAATGCTGGGCATTGTTATTGGAGTTTTTGCAATTATTTTACTTGTCTCAATAGGCACCGGACTTCAGACATTTATTACAAATCAGATAGCAGGATTTGGTTCAAATCTTATTGTCGTTATCCCGGGAAGAATAGGAGGCGCTAGGACTCCAGGCGGTGTTGTATCTAATAAACTTGTTGTTGCAGATGCAAAAACGCTTGCGTTAAAACTTAAAAACGAGGCAAGTGTGGCACCTGTTGTTCAGCAAATTTCAACAGTTAAATACAAAAATAGGGAAAATAAAGGAACTACTGTGTTTGGCACTACTTCAAATTATTCAAAAACTGTTCAAAACGCAACAATAGGACAGGGTAGCTTTTTTTCTCAAAGTCAGGAACAATCCGGAGCAAGGAACGCAGTTATAGGACAGACGGTTCTAAACAATTTATTCCCTTCGCAAAATCCTATCGGTAAAAGATTTTTTATAGGAAATAATATATATACGGTAATAGGAGTGATAAACAAAAGAGGTGCGGTTTTTGGAATAGATCAGGATAACGTTATACTTATTCCTTTGTCTTCCGCTCAAAGGCAATTTGGACTAACTCATCTCAATGCCATATTTATTTCGGTAAATTCACCGTCTCTTATTCCAAGAGTTAAAGACCAAACGCAAAAAATTTTGTTAAAACACTTGACAGAGGACGATTTTACGGTTCAAACAGCAGAATCAACGCTTTCTATTGTTTCAAACATTACAAACATTCTTTCTATTGCCCTAGGAGGTATTGCTGCGATATCATTATTAGTTGGGGGGATTGGAGTTGCAAATATAATGCTTGTATCTGTTACCGAAAGGACTAGAGAAATAGGACTTAGGAAAGCACTTGGGGCAAAAAGAATAGACATATTAAAGCAGTTTTTGCTTGAAGCAACAATGCTTTCTTTAACCGGAGGAATAATAGGTATTATTCTGGGAATCCTAGGATCGTTAATACTCGCAAGATTTCTTGTTTCTCAGGTAACCCTATGGTCTGTCTTTATAGCTTTTGGTTTTTCTGTTGCGGTAGGAATTATATTTGGAATGGCTCCTGCAATAAGAGCCTCAAAGCTTTCCCCCATAGAAGCCTTAAGATATGAATAGAGAAGGAAAGTCATTTTTTTTAAGTGTGGCCACGTTTTTAATCGGCTGGCCAATTTCCGCAATTGCCATTTTTTTTATTGGCAAAATTATATTATCGCAATTCAATCTTGTTTCTCCATATATTAAAATACCAAGTATTCTTCCTTTAACAGGTGGGGTAATTTGCTTTATCTTGTTTTACTTCGGAAGAGCATTTCTCTTCAAAAAGCTCTTAGAAGAAAGGGGGCATAAGCTTGATTTTAAAGAAGTATCTTTTTTATGGGGTTTATCCGGACTTAAAAGATTTGCGCCCGGAAATATCTGGTCTTTTTTGGGAATGACATTATCCTTCTCAAAAAAGGGTGTTGATAGTAAGACTATTATCCCCTTATTTTTTACAGAAATAGGATTATTTATTATAGCAAGTCTACTCTTGTCTCTTTTTTCTATTCAATTTATCTTGCCTTACGTACTTTCCGTACACACATATTCAATTTTCATAATTCCTTTTATATCTTTTATTGTTATCTTAATTAGCCTAATTTTTGTATTTAATAAAATAGCTATCGGCAAATTAAAGGACGGGGGGGTAAAAAAAATTTTCCCCAGTTTTAATCCTTATACCAATTTTGTTCTTTTATCTATTACCGTCGGCTCATTATTTTTATTTGGCCTTGGAACATTTCTAACAATTGCATCAGTAGTCTATCTACCTTTAAATTTTTTTCTCCCATTAATTGGTTTTTTTGTTTTTTCTCTTCTTCTAGGTTTCTTATCTTTTATAACACCTATGGGACTTGGGGTAAGAGAAGGAGTAATAGCAGTCGGGCTTTCTAAAATATTAACTCTTCAGCTTGCCGGATTTTCAGCTATCTTCGCAAGGATTGTTCTTATTTTATCTGAGATAATCTTCATTTTATCCGCAAGCTTATGGAAAAAAATAAAAGATAGTAGATTTTTGAAAATAGAAAACTATATTAAGAATCATCTCCACGAGGTCATATTGCTTTTGATGATTACGCTTTACGCAGTATATTTCTCTCAGGCCAGCTTTTTAAGATATGACAATTTTTTTACTGGAAGATTTGATCTTGGAAACATGGATCAGGCAGTTTGGAATACTATTAATGGAAGAATTTTTAAAATAACGGACCCAAACGGAACAGACATAATCTCTCGACTTTCCTTTCATGCGGATTTTATACTCGTTTTTATATCGCCTCTTTACTTTATTTGGGCAAATCCTAAAATGCTACTTCTTCTTCAGTCAATCGCACTAGGACTTGGAGCTGTCTTTATCTACCTAATTTCCAATAATCTTTTAAAGAACAAAAATATTTCTCTTGCATTTTCTTTAGCGTTCCTTTTAAATCCGTCTCTTCAATTTAGCAATTTATACGATTTTCATCCTGTAACGCTTGCGACGACTCTTTTACTTGGTGCTTTTTATTTTTTAAAAAGGGAAAAGTATCTATGGATGCTAATCTTCTTGATTTTAGCATCTTTATCTAAAGAACAAATATGGATAATTGCAGCTTTGTTTGGAGCCTATTTGTTTTTTATTGATAAAAAAAGGCTTATGGGAATTCTAATAACAGTCCTTCCGCTGGGTATTTTCTATTATTTAATTGCCAAAGCAATACCGGAAGCTCGAGGAGCTCAGCATTTTGCTCTTTCTTATTATTCTGATTTTGGAGAAAGTCCTCTTACTATTATTAGAAACATATTTCTCTCGCCTGGAAAAATAATCGGGATACTGCTTCAAGAAAAACAGCTTATTTATTTAACAAAAATATTTTCTCCATTGGGATTTTTGTCGCTTCTTTTCCCCCTAACTCTTATTTTTATTCTTCCGGATTTATTTATAAATCTACTAAGTAATAACTCTCAACTTAGAGAAATTTACTACCAATATACCGCAACAATTACTCCTTTTATCTTTATATCAGCAATTTATGCTGTTGCGACCGTACAAAAGCGTTTTTCAAAAATATCATTTCGATTTTTTATGTGGTACATATTAATATCTGCTATTCTTGGTGCTTACTTTATTGGCCCTTTACCCGGTTCGAAAAATCCAAATATAAACATGTTTACAAAACAACTCCCTCAAAAAGAGACAATAGCAAACTTTTTAGATTCTATACCTCAAAAATTCAGTATTGCAGCAACCAACAATCTCGGATCTCATCTTTCTCATAGACAAAAAATCTACACAATACCTGTTGGAATTGATCAAGCGGATATAATTCTTTTTCTTTTAAATGACCCATTTGCCCAGCCTTCTTTAAAAGCACAAATTGAAACAGCAGACAAGATGAAAGAAGACAAGAATTATATTCAGGTTTTTAAACAGGGTGACTTTATAGTTTTTGAAAAAAGAAATCTGTATCTTGAAGAACACGAGAAAAAAATAAAGCAAGTTAAGCTTTTCCCCTTGTCTATTCCATCGCTTGCTCACAGAGACTATAAAAAGGGGGAAATTAAAATAGAAAATAAAATAGAAACTAATAAATCATTTACAAGCTATATTGCTTCTTACTTATCAGACGGACTTAAGGTTTATGCGCTTTTAAATATCCCAAACATACCCAAGCCTCAAAATGGTTTTCCGGTTATTATTGTAAACCACGGATATATAAATCCGAAAGGCTATAATACTGTTTCCTCTTATAAAAACATTACCGATTATTTTTCCAAAAATGGATATTTGGTGTTAAAACCCGACTACCGAGGCAATGACAAGTCCGAAATCGATAATAAAGCCTTAATGCGCTTTGCGTATCCCATTGATGTAATGAATTTAATCTCATCAATTTCTAGTATCAAAGAGGCGGACAGCAGTTCGGTCTACTTATGGGGACATTCCATGGGGGCAGAGGTAGCTTTGGAGGTACTTGAGATAATAGGAAAAAACGAAGAGCTTTCAAAAAGTGTTAAAGCTGCTGTCTTGTGGGCGCCGGTAACAGACCCTCTAAGATGGTTTTCCAAACAAAACCTTCCAAGACTTGAGGAGAGTGTAATCACTCCTTTTCCATACTCAAAAACTTTTCAGATCTTAGGAAAACCAGAAGACAACCCCAAGCTTTGGGAAAGCATCTCGCCTCTATCATATCTTGGGGATATAAAAGCTCCTGTACAAATCATTCATGGTACCGATGACAAAACCGTACCTTACCAATGGTCTATAGAGCTATTTAACGATCTTAAGAGTCTTTCGAAAAATACAAAGCTTAATCTTTATGATAATGCCGGGCATAATTTAAATCCCAAATGGGAGGAAGCTACAAGGGATTCTCTAATGTTCTTTAAGAGTTTTTAAAGGAGATTTTCTCAACTTAATCCTCTTGTCTTAAGTCTTGAAAAGTTCTACGATAGCAATATGGTTACTGTTGTTAAGGCAACGGGCGAGAAAGAACCATTCTCCGAAATTAAAGTGAGAAATTCTATAAGAAGAGCCGGAATTCCGCAGGAAATTCAGGAGCAAGTCTTAGTGCATATAAAAACAAAGATTTACGAAGATATTCATACATCCGAAATCTATAAACACATTATTGAATTTCTTAAAACTTCTCCTCACCCATTTAATAAGACAAGATATACGCTCAAACAGGCAATAATGGACTTAGGTCCTACAGGATATCCTTTTGAGAACTATGTTTCGGAAATTCTAAAAAGCGAGGGATATCAAACTCAGGTAAGACAAATTTTAGAAGGGGAGTGTGTTTCTCATGAAATAGATGTTATTGCTCAAAAAAACGACAAAAAGATTTTAATTGAGGCTAAATTTCATAATAGTCCGGGGACAAGATCTGATATTCATGTTTCTTTATATACAAAGGCGCGTTTTGATGATTTAAAAGATAAGTATAATTTTACCCAAGGATGGATTGTTACAAATACAAAAGTGACTACAGATGGGGTAAAATATGCGCTTTGCAATGGAATGAAAATTATCGGATGGAATTATCCAGAAACAGGAAGCCTAAGGGATTTAGTCGAAAAAGCAAATCTTTATCCAATAACAGCTCTGCAGTCTCTTTCGCAATCACAAAAACAAAGTCTTCTTGATCAAGGAATAGTTTTGTGTAAAACTATTTGTCAAAATCAGAATCTGTTGAGTCAGTTTGATATATCGGATCATAAAAAAAATAATCTTAAAGACGAACTAAACTTTGTCTGCAATATTAGTTAAAACTTTTAATTACAATTTTGCTAATTTTGTCCTTTCATATTTATCTGCCATATAGCCGTTGGGGACTGTTGTAAGCTTATCTGAATGGAGAAGAAATCCATTTCGGATAGTATGATCTCCGAATCGATTGTTAATCTTGTCGATTGCAGATAAAAGATTGTCATTTTTATAGCTTGCATCAAAAAGGGGAAGAGTTAGATTCTTGCTATCTTCAAGGCCTGAAACCCAAACACTAATTTGTCTTACATAAGAATCTTTTAAATTAAACATTTCTTTGTTTTCTTTAAAAAGAGAGTTAAATAGATTAAATAAATCTTTGGAGTCATCAAAATAGAAATTATATGTTTTTCTCCCGTGTACATTAATATTTCCCCGCAACAAAAATCCTAAAGTCCTTGCCTTTTTATTAAGTCTTCTAAGTTTTATTGATATTTCTTCCCAGAGCTCATAAGTATTTTGCAAAATCTTTCTTTTATCATATTCGTTTTGGGGAAGACAGTAATTTCTTCCGATTGATTTTACATCTGGTACTAAAGTATAGGGCATGATTCCTGAATCATCTTTCCCTTCCGAAATATTTCTGAGAAACTGAGCCTCCATTTTACCAAATTCGCAAACAAGTCTGTAATGGGGAACTTTTCGGATATCTAAAAGATTAAAAACTCCAAGTTTATTGAGTCTGTCTTTAATTCTTTCCCCGATTCCGCAAATATCTGTAAGTTTTGCTTTTTTATAAACTGCATCCATATTTTGGTGAGTTATTTTAAACATACCATCTGGCTTATTAAGACCGGAGGCAAGCTTTGCTAAAAGTTTATTATAAGAAATGCCAAAAGAAGCTGTTATATATTCTCCTATTTCTTCTCTTATTCTTTTTTTGATTATTGATACGATTCCCCCCGCTCCGTTAAAAAGATGGGCAGTCGGTGTCATGTCTATGAAAACCTCATCGATTGAAAAAAGTTCGACAAAAGGTGAGTAATCTTTGCAAATATTGATAAACTTCTTGGAAACTTTAAAGTATTTAACAAAATCCGCAGGAACAAGAATTAAATCAGGACAAATTTTAAAAGCCTCATAGGTTCTTGAACCTGTTCCGATGCCCAGTTTTTTAGCTTCTTTGCTACTTGCAATAATACAAGTCCTACCGTTTGTTGCAGTAACTCCTATAGGTTTACCCCGAAGTCTAGGATTATATTGCTGCTCAACGCTTGCAAAAAAAGAATCGAAGTCGATATGAAGAATAGCTTTATCCACTAGAAATAAAGTAGAACAAAATACGAAATAAATCAATACGACAAAGAAGAGCTTACTGTGTCAATTACAAACCGTAGGCTGAAAGAGGAGCGTTTCCTATGTGACTGCGGTGAAGAGTCATTATATAGGAATCGCACTGCAAAAACCCGGAAATTGTAGAAAACGCGCCAATAAAACCATCTTGTTGCAGTATCTGTATCGCACTAGGACTAAAAGAACCATATGGATAGGCAAAAATATTAATTGCCTGTCCGGTATTTTGCTCAAGCTGTTGTTTTGCTGTCTGTATTTCATACTGAATTTTATCCTGCGATCCTCGTCCTATAGCATAATGTGACCATGTATGACTTGTTAGGTAGACCAATCCACTTGCCTTCATCTCTTTTATCTGATCCCAAGAAAGAAAATTAGGGCTACCTACGAGTCCTGTTGCGACCATAAGATTTATTACAACATTATATTTCCTAATAATCGGAAGAGCGTAGCTATAAGCATTTTCATACCCATCGTCCAGGGTAATCACAATGCTTTTTGGTGAAAGACCTGAATGATTTTTTAATGCATTTACAAGTTCTTCCGCAGTAATTGTATGATACCCATTTGACACAAGATATGCCATTTGCTGATCGAAAACTCTATTATCCACGCTTCCTGCGGTTTGACCTTTCTCAATCGCCACTGATTGAGGCTGTATACGATGATAGGTTAAAACTGGAACATTAAGACAGTAATGATTTTTAAGCGGTGTATTAATTTTTTCATCAACCTTAACGTTTTCTGTTATTTTTTCCTCAGGTATTCCTAGCGTTGGCGTTGAAGTAAGTGTAATTATATTTGAAGACAAGACCGGCGTACAAAAAGACAAAGAATTGCAAACCATTGGGGAACTTTGATATCCGTAAGACATGGTCTTATGAATTATTTCTCCTTTTTTGACATTTCCAAAATACTCAAAAATAAATAAAAAAATAATTAAAACAGCAAGAAGCTGTATGCGTTTTATCACAGGGGAAATAATATCAAAATTTAATTTAAATGTAAATGACTATAAGCTTTTTCGTGCTTTGTTATTGCGTTCGGATTATTCTGAAAGTAAAATATAATTATGCAAAAAAACATAGTGCCCCAACATGCTTGGATATTTGATGTAGACGGAGTAATAACTCACCCTTCAAAAAAGATAATTACAGAATTTGAAGTTCTGAATTACATCATAAAAAAATTAGAAAAAGGTAAACCAGTTGTATTGAATACCGGAAGGTCTCTTGAATGGATTATGGATCGGGTAATAAATTTGCTTCTTAAGAAAACCAAAAATAAAGAAATTTTTAATAGATTCTTCGTGGTCGGGGAGATGGGAGGAGTTTGGCTAACATTTGATAAAAATGGAAAAATTCAAAAGCACGTAGATCGCTCCCTCCAATTCCCAAAGTCTCTTATGAAAAGAGTTATTCAGCTTGTCAAGGCAAAATATTCAAAAAGCATGTTCTTTGATGACACCAAGCAAACAATGTTCTCGATCGAAATGAATGAAGAACTACCTATTGATAAATATAAAAAGGAACAAAAAGTATTAGTAAATGATCTGTCCAAAATAATTAAAGCGTCTGATTTAAATAAAAATCTAAGAATCGACACAACTACAATAGCTGCGGATATTATGAATAAACATGTTGGTAAAGGATTTGCCGTGATCCGAATTATCGACTGGCTAAAAGAAAACGAATTAAAACCCCATAAAGTTTTTGCATTTGGAGATAGTAAGTCTGATCTTCCCATGGCAGAGAAACTTCATGAACTAGGATTCTCTGTTGAGTTTGTTTTCGTTGGAGACAAAACACATCTCGGAAATACAAAATACCCATTTTCTATATTTTTTACAAAAGCACAATACGAAAAAGGGGCACTGGAATTTCTAAGAAAAACTAATTAACTTGTGTAACCGATCGGACTCGAACCCCCTGCTCCAACCCCAAGAGTTAGTGTTTACAAAACTGCATATCCCAAGCTTCTATATT
The DNA here is from genome assembly GCA_001782475.1 of Candidatus Levybacteria bacterium RIFCSPLOWO2_01_FULL_38_21. Taxonomy (GTDB): domain Bacteria; phylum Patescibacteriota; class Microgenomatia; order Levybacterales; family UBA12049; genus 2-01-FULL-38-21. The sequence continues at coordinate 77,072 of MFOT01000014.1, forward strand.
CATAAAAATGCTATAATCCTCTATGTGAATCATTCCAAATCCTTATTAAATAATGGATATCAACTTGTATTCCTGTTAAGTGATCTTGGGTTTCCTATTAGTAATAATCTTTTTGGACAATTAACAATAGCCATTGATTTATGTAGATTTGCTCATAAAGACTTTAAAGAAGTAGATATATATATACTAACCAGTGGAACATATACAAAAACCTGTATAAGCAAAAACATTCGTGTTATTCATACAAACGATCCTTTTATTGATCCTAGTGCCTATAAACGCGAGTTAGGAAAAATACTTAAAAATAAAAAACCTACAATTGCTACATCTTTTATGATACATAGAGATGCTGCTGCTGTGTATGAGTTATCCAAGTTAAAGAAAACTTTTTCTAATCTTTTGCTGCTTATTGGACTGTATTGCACAGCCAGAGAATATTTCTACGATGAACTTCCAATTCGGAATTTTATTTCCCAAAAAGCAAAAGATTATATCCTGGCAAAAAATAAATATACGGCTGCCATGAAAAGATATTTGACCATGATGCTTAATGAAAACTCAATAGATAAGTATCTGGTTCTTAATGAATATACGAAAAAAGCATATTTAGCTAAAGAATTAAGAAGAATTATTCCTCCGGATAAAATTTATGTTATAAGAGGTGGAGCAGATGAAAAATTATTTAAGCCAATCACAAATAAACAAAAGATGCTAATTAGAAAGAAGTATATGCTTGATGAAAGAAAATTTATTTTATGTTTCGGCACTAGATTTACCCAATATAAAGGAGCTGATATTTTGGAAGAAATTTTGAATTACTATAACAATAATATTATCGCACCAACTTTTTTATTCCCCCTCTACCCAAATTCCGATACTGTTCTTTTATCTAATAAGCTCCTGGGATATAAAAAACTACTGGAAAAAAATAAGATCAAATTCTTTTTAGATCTATCTCGACAAAAATGTTTGCTTCAAAGAGATTGGCCAACTCTCTATAAGAAAACTTGTTTGGACATAGATAGTTTTATAAAAAATCTTCCTACCGAATCTAAAAAGTATATAGAGAAAAATTACTTAGGTGTTTTAGACTTTCCATATTATCATCTTGCCAATATTGTCCTTCGACCCTCTATAGCTGATTCCCAAGCAATTACGTTGTTTGAAAGTGCGCTTTGTAATTGCCCAGCATATGGTACTAACAGGACAGGGTTTTATCATGACCTCGACGAATTAAGGGAATATTCAGTAAAACTACCAAGCAACATACAAATATTTAATAGGTACTCTGATTACAAAACGCATCAATATAATGATAGCGTTAAATCGGTTGCAGAAGAGTTTGTCCATATGATTAATAAGGAGATGGAAAACTTTGAGAAAAAACTAGATCCTGTTCATACACGCGAATTAGTAATTCGGAATGGATTTACCTCAAAAGCAATGGTAAAAAGGCACGTTCAGCTATATAAAAGTCTCTTTGCTAATTTATAAAATTTAGATGGGTGATCGATCAGTTCTCTCTCTCCAGCTCTTAAACATGGTTGGCAAAGTCTATGCTACTATATTTATAATACTTATAGAATATGGAAATAGAAGAAGATGGAGGAAAAATCACTCCTCTTGTGGATATTTCTACTCCCTTAGAAGATTTTGATAAAAATAGATGGAAAAAAATTCTCATTGGGGTTTTTATTGTTTTACTTGCTGTTTTTACTTATTTTGTTTTGTCACAGAATAAAAAAACTACAAATTCAGAGTATATAAATAAAACCATAATAATTACCCCCGCAATTACAAAATCTGTCTCTCAACAGACTAACACAATTAAAAGAGAAACTATTGGTTTTTTGCCATCCTGGTCTGTTGCTAAAAAAACAAAGGTTTACTCCAAAGACCTTACTCAAATCATCTATTTTGGGTTAAATGTTAACAAAGACGGCAGTATCGTAAAATACGACGAAAACAACCTGCCTGTCTTGGAATGGAGTTATTTTAACTCTGATTATTTTAAAGAGATTAAGAGGGAAGCGTCAATTAGCGGGACAAAAATTTTGCTGTCAATTAAATCTTTTGACAATACGACAATAGATAATATTATAAGTAGCCAAATTGCGACAAGTAAGTTAACCGGTGGGTTATTAACACTTATAAAACAATATAGCCTTGACGGAATAAATATTGATTTTGAATACTTTACAGATACCAATTTCCCTACCTCCAAATATCTTGCTGCATTCTTAGAAGAATTATCTGCAAATTTAAAAAAAGACAATCCAAATATTATTGTTTCTATAGATGTCAATGCAACTGTTGTTGTAAAAGACAGAGCATACAATATGACAAAAATTTCAAGGGTAGTTGATCAGGTAATTCTTATGGCATACGACTATCGTGGGCAAAATTCAACAAGAGCAGGTCCGGCAGCACCTATCTATGGCGAAGCAAATGAACACAGTATTTGGGAATCAGTAGAGTCTTTGTCGGGTCGGGTTCCAAATAACAAGCTTATCTTAGCTATTCCATTTTACGGCTACGAATGGCAGACATTTACCGACAGACACAAAAGTTCAGTTATAGAGGGCAGCGGCGCTTTAGCCACATACAAAAGAGTCAAAGAGCTTTTAAAAGAAAGAAGCGATATTATAAAATCTTGGGACGATATTTCCAAATCCCCATGGCTATCCTATATACAGTATGGAGCAATTAAACAAATTTATTATGAAGACGATAGATCAATTGCCGAAAAAATAAAATTCGCTAAAGAAAAAAATATGGGAGGGATTGCCATTTGGGCATTGGGGTATGAAGGAAACTATAGGCAGCCGTGGGAGGTTATAGAAACTTTACTTGACTGAAATTTTACCTTGTGAAATACTTAATTAATGGATAGCCAAAATTCGCAATCCTCTCCTCGATCAGCCGATCAAATATTACCCAAATCGATTAATAATGTTAACTTGCCTTATCCCGGTAAAAAAATTCCCATGAATATTAAATATAAACTCTTGCTAATTACGGGATTCTCAGCTTTGACAATTGCTGTTCTTAGCGTATTTATTTATTTCTCGTTTCGGTCATTTAATTTGGCCATCGAATATTTTATGGTTGGTCTTATCGTGACTTTTGTTCTGGTCGTAATAATTATTGTTGAACTAATTGCCAGATTGCGTAAAAAAACAGGAATGATTACCAAAGGCAACCTAGATTATAAAGTTGGTACCCAAATTAGAGATAGTACTACACAACTACCTAAATCTTTTGACGATGCAACAGAGAAACTAAAAGCATCATATTTTGAGGATTTGGAAAAAAAGGTTCAAGAAAAAACTAAAACGCTTACCCAAAGAATGGAAGAGCTAAATTCTGAGCGTCAAAAAATTAAAGAAGCAGAAGAAAAAGCATTAATTGAAGAGGCTAAAGAAGAAGCCACTTTGATAAGTATCGGAGAAGGAGTTGTGGTAACAGATCCCCAGGGAAAGATTTTGGTTTTCAATCACGCAGCAGAACAAATGACCAATTGGACAGCTTCTGAGGCAGTGGGACAGTTCTGGTTTGAAACCGTTCCGGCAATGGATGAGAAGGGATATCTTATTCCGCGGAAAGACAGAGATATGTACAAAGCCTTGACCACTGGTAAAAAAGTTTTTTCCCAAAGTATTTATCTACAGAAAGGATCTGAAAAAATCACGGTAGCGATTACAGCCACACCAATTATTTTTAAACATCGGGTAATCGGCGCGGTCCAAGTTTTCAGGGACATAAGTCGTGAAAAGGAGGTTGACAGAATGAAAACAGAATTTATTTCGCTTGCTTCACATCAGCTCCGTACACCGCTATCTGCGGTGAAATGGTTTTGTGAGATGCTACTCAATGGTGATGCGGGAGAGTTAAATCCGGAACAGAAGGAAT
>MFOT01000015.1 GCA_001782475.1 Candidatus Levybacteria bacterium RIFCSPLOWO2_01_FULL_38_21
ATTATAAACAAAGATAATATTTTAAAATTTAAGAGGAGCTCTTATCTTATAAATACTGCCCGTGGCGGATTAATAGAAACAGAAGCAATACTTCTTGGACTTGATCAGGGGATTCTTGAGGGCGTAGGACTTGATGTATTGGAAGAAGAAGATGAACTGCATGAAGAGGTATCAATTTTAACTAAAGCTTCCCAACAGAATATTAATTTAAAAACCTTACTATACGACCACATACTAATCAGACATCCAAAAGTAATTGTTACCCCCCATAATGCCTTTAATTCAAAGGAGGCTATGGAAAGAATTTTAAATACAACAATTAAAAATATAAAATCATTTATAAAAAATAAACCTATTAATATAGCAGAGTGAAAATTAAAGATCTGGAACCAGACAAGGCTTTAGCTTCATTAGGCAGCGAAACCGTAAAAGTTGTTATAAAACTTGAAAATAGAGAAACGGCAGATGTTTCAATTCCGACTGGCATTTCTGCAGGAAAATATGAGGCACGTAAGGTTTCGGCAGATGAGGGAATATATCAAATTCAGAAAATCAAACACCTGATTATTAATCACAATTGGACACAAGAAACATTAGATGCCCAGCTTGAGGATTTATCTCTGGGTGCAAATGCCTCCCTGGCAATATCGGCATCTTTTTGGAAAGCAATATCAAGAATCAATTATAAGCAAAAACTTAAGTTTCCAAAGCTCATGCTTCTTCTTTTTGAAGGAGGAAAACATGGAAATCCAAATATTTCCATGCAGGAGTTTATGATTATAGAGGAATCTTTAAAAGATGCCATAGAAGATTTTAGAAGATTGAGAAATTTTTTGGAAAAAAAAGGGCTCGAGAGTACTGTTGGAGCAGAGGGTGGATTTTCGCCTCTTAGCTTTAACGATATTCAGGCACTTAAGACAATAGAAAAAATTTTTCCAAATAGACAAATAGCTCTTGATGCGGCAGCAAGTTTTAAAAAAGGAACTATACCAGATTATGATCTTATTCTTTCGAAATACAAAATTGCGTCTTTGGAAGATCCTTTTTCGGACGAAGAATGGGATCTTTGGGTAAAATTTTGTACGAGATTCGGTAAAAGAGTTATGATAGTTGGAGATGATCTTACGGCTACCAACACCGAAAGAATTAATAAAGCAGTTAGTCTTAGGGCAATTAACGCTGTTGTTATAAAACCCAACCAAAACGGTACAATTTCTGGGACCATTAAAGCTGCAGAAATTGCTAAAAAGGGGAATATAAAAATCGTAGTTTCTCATAGGGGAGAAGAAACTATAGACAATTGGATTGTTGATTTTGCAATAAAGATAGAAGCTGATTTTGTTAAATTCGGCGGAATGGATCGTGGGGAAAGAATAGCAAAATACAATAGGCTGTCCGAGCTTGGAATGGTTTAATCGAAAATTCATTTACAATAAATATATAAGTTATTATATAATGAGCTTATGGCAGGCAAGTCTACCTCAAAGATTCTGCCCAAGAAGCCCACCTTAAAAAGAAAGTATAAAAACGGTGGCATGATTTATCTTCAAAAAGGTTATGTAAGGAAAAAGACGGGCAAATATGTTAATTCTCATTTTAAAACTAAACCGGACGATAATATTCGAAACAATAGGAAGTATATTTTAGGATATTAAATCATAAAGGGTGTGCAATATAAGCGTTGATTCTAAAATAGATATTTATCGGTCTTTAGGCTTGTAAAAAAGTAAAATAATTGGACAAATATCAAAAAGTTAGTAATACCAGAAATTGAGTAAACTAACCTTGGGTCATCTAATAAACAAATTTAATAAAAATACATTAAAGATAAAGCCCAGCTCTTTAATTTTAGTTGTACTTCCTTTTCTTTTGTTGATTGCCAGTTTTTCAAAGAATACTTTTAGTGTTATTAAGATAAATAAAGAAATTGCGCAAGGAACTCGGGCAAGTACAGCATTGAATATACCAACTCCCACTGTTGTTTCAACTACACGTCCAACTCAAACGCCGACTAAGATTCCTCTTCCCACCCCTTTTCAAACTCAAGCTGCTCAGCCTTCAAATAATCAAGATTTATCAAGTGCAGTTAACGCTTTTAGAAGTAAAAACGGATTAGGCGCGCTTTTATCAGACAACACCTTGTGTTCTATAGCGCAAAATAGAATTAATGAGAATGCAGCATTAGGACAACTTGATAACCATGCGGGACTTGATAAATACTTTAGGGGACAAGCAGAATTTAAATCTATGGGAGAAAATTTGCACTGGGCGACCTACAGCGAAACAGCAACAGAAATTGTTGAAAACGGGTGGGCAAAATCACCGGGGCATTTGGCAAATATGCTTGATTCCAAATGGCAGTATGGATGCGGAGGACAGGCAGGATCATACTTTGCCTCCTTCATTTTCGGATCAAAATAAAAACTTCTGTTATAATTCTTTCATGAGAAAAGGAGTAGACCATATTGGGATTGGTGTTGTTTTCTTTTGTCATAATGGCAAAGGGAAATTTATAATGAGTAAAAGATCCAAAAAAACTCGCGATGAGCATGGCAAATGGGATCCGGGAGGAGGAGGTATGAAATTTGGGGAATCCATCGATGGTGCATTAAAAAGAGAAGTAAAAGAAGAATACTGCACGAATATAATTGAATCGGAATTTTTAGGATTTAGAGATGTTCACAGAACAGACGAAAAAGGAAATAAAACCCATTGGATTGCTTTAGATTTTAAAGTTTTTGTAGATGAAAATAAGGTTAGAAACGGGGAGCCAAAAGCACATGAGGAAATCGGATGGTTTTCTCTAAATAATTTACCTAACCCACTTCATTCTCAATTCCCAAATTTCATAAAGAAGTATAGAAAATTTTTAATTTAGCTTTCTTACTGTTTGGTTGCACCTACAAGAGTTGCCGTTTGAAGATTTTTTTCCGGTGGATTATCCATTCCTGTAATTATACATCACTTGCCCGTTTTTACTGCAGGAACCGAAATTTTTGTAACAGTCAGGAATGCAATGAGAAATGGAATAATGTAAAGAATACTTCCCCATCCAATCCAATTCATATATTGTCTGAGCGTTTCGTTTGTTTTATCAATAAAATTAAAGTCTACGATATGCCATAACTGTACATTTTTGATATGCATTACGTATTCATGAATTATTTTCGGGATGGAAATACACGCAATAACAATTCCCCAAATAGCTCTTGATTTTGAAATAATATGTCTGCTGCTTACATGTGTAAAGATTAGATACCAGATAAAAAAATTTTCGAAAACATTAGGAAAGAAAAATAAAAGAGGTTTTATATGAAAAAGAAAATAGAGAAGCACACCGCTTGTTCTGAAAGCGTAAAAAAATACCGCAATCTTTTTTGCTGTTTTGTCTTTCCAGCCTCTGACTGTTATTATTGCTACGGTCAAATACGTTATATCCATTGCCTTGTCCCACACCTGGTAAACGTCGTAACTGAAGCTTTTTGAGGTATGCAGAAAATCCCAATCATATCCATCCAAAAGCGCGGATAACAAGATACCCAAAAGAGGCCACTTAAAAATCAATAATGCAGCACCGATTCGAATCAAAGAGAATACTACAAAAGATTCCATATAAAAAGCATATTCCCTATGCTCTACTTGTCTTATCTATTATACAATTTCCTAAGCTCGATTTTTGTTTTCTCAAGCATCTTCTTTCTTTCGGGCTTTAAGTTTTTTCCAGTCCTGTTGATATAAAAATTAAGCATGCTCATTGCAGATTGAAATGGAGTAGTTTTCCGTCTTGTGCTTTCGTCTGCTGAGCGTTTAAGACTTTCGGCTATCCTTTTGGGATCATCCCAGGTAAATACTCCTTTTTCCAGATCAAGTGCAATACTAGTCTTTGTAACCTCATCTGACCAGTATTCTTTCTTCCCTGTCATGATAAACTTATTTTACCACTAAAGAAAAATCTCCAAAGCAAATTTAAGATATTTTCTGATATAATCAACATCAATGAAAGAAGGAATTGATTATTTTTTGGAAATTAAAGCGTACAAGTGTCCCAAGAGACTTAACCCCAAAAGAGCAAGTCCCCAGCGAACCGGATGAGGGTTTATAATTGGTGAAGTAATTAAAATTCCTATACCTATGCCACCAATTACATGAACTATTGAATTATATCCTACGTGTTTTTGGAAATAGTCGGACATTTTTTTGTACGTAAGATCACCTCCTTTAAACCCATTCTACTTTTACTTTAATACTAATTTTGATACCAAGTCAAATCTAAGGTCATCTCACCTCTAAGGTGGGATAGCTTTGCATAATAATTTTTCTCCTCCTTGATTATTTTTAAAAGATATGTCTAAGATAGAGTAGGATAAGAGAGGAGGTGATTATTAAATGAATGCGAAAACGAAAGAGTGCTTTAAGCCCCATGTTTTAATGCACAGTTTATTTGGACTGGGACTTGGAATAGTTCTTGTTGCGCTTATCCCATCTCTTAACGTGGCTTGGCTTGGGCTTGTTTTAATGGTAATAGCTGTGGTGTTGGATTTTGTGCGCAAGTAAAAAATCTTAACAGAAATTTATGAGTATTTTGCTAAATTGGTTAGTTAGCGCCTTGGTTATAATAAGTGCAGCATATATCTTACCGGGAGTTCATGTGGCAAGCTTTATGACTGCTCTTGTAACAGCGCTTGTTTTGGGTATTATAAACGCGATTCTCAAACCTATACTTATTATTCTTACACTTCCAATTAATTTTCTGACTTTGGGGTTATTTACTCTTATAATTAATACACTCTTGATTCTTCTTGCGGCAAAAATTGTCCCCGGATTTAGAGTTGATGGGTTCTGGTGGGCTCTTCTTTTCGGAATAGCCCTTTCAGTAGCAAACTCCGTCCTAAACAAATTATGAAAAGAATTATATTATTTATTTCAAAATTACTGCCGAGTCAGAGAGTATTTGCGCATTGCGATGTACCATGCGGAATTTATGATCCAAAACCTGCACAAATTGCCGCTGCTACAGTTTTTAAGATGGTTGAGAAAATTCAAAATGATCTACTAAAAGATAACCCAACAGTCCAAGATAGAAATGCATTCGTCAGAATGGTATTAACAAAAGAAGAACACACAAGAAAATGCAAAGAAGAACTTCTTATACTTTGGACTGATTATTTCAAAACTGAACATATTTCGTTATTTCCAAATCTTCATGAAACATTTTGGAAAGCAGCAAAACTTTGTTCTAAAAATAAACAGGAAGTAAGTCTTGAGGCAGCGCAAGAATTGGTTAAAGCAGTCGATGAAATAGCAGAAATGTTTAAAAAAGCAGCGTCAGACGCGGCTAAGGCTTCAAAATAGTGAGTTTTAATATCTTCAATTTTTTTCCACTCCAGAAATTTCGCATAGAAGAAAACAGCATGAGTCCGTTTCTCAAACCTGGAGATACAGTCCTAATTTCCAGATTTGGAAAAATAAAAATTGGAGATGTGGTTGTTTTTGAAGTTAATGACAAACATTATGTAAAACGTATCGAAAAAATAAAAGGAGATAAATATTTTTTGACAGGAGACAATAAAAAAGAAAGTATAGACAGCAGAAGGTTTGGATGGATCGAAAAAAAGGATATAATTGGAAAAGTCATTGCCAATTTTTAATTTTTATTTTTCAATTTTCAATGAAAATTTTAAATTTAAAATTTCAAATTTAGGTATGAATTTTATTCTTTTTAACCTAGTAATTATTTTAGTCGTAATTATCCTGTTTGTCGTATTGTCGTGGGTTTGGCCGCCGAATAGTCCATGGGCGCCGTGGTGGAGAACAAACAGAAAAACTGCTCGGGCAATTTGTAAACTTGCCGGCATATCAAAAAAAGACATAGTTTATGATCTTGGATCAGGAGATGGAACTTTTCTTATAACAGCAGCAAAAGAGTTTGACGTGAAGGGCATGGGAATAGAGATTGAGCCGACTCGTTATTTTATTTCAAAAATTAGGATTATTCTCAATAATTTGTCTCCCAAAGTCATGATAAAACGGAAAAATTTTTTTGATGAGAATTTATCAGAAGCAACGGTTGTTGTGGTCTATCTTGTTCCAAAAACATTAGATCTTTTATTACCAAAATTCGAAAAAGAACTCAGAAAAGGAACAAGAATTGTAAGTTATAAATACCAACTAAATCTCAAATCTCAAATCTCAAATCTCAAAAATAACCTGTTTCTTTACAGGATTTAAAATATTTTCAATATTGTCCACCTTATTTTATCTGCGAGCTTGTAAAGATTATAGAGAAATGGATTGATAACTAAATCATAGCTTCCGATGAATTCTACTAGTTCTCCACCATAACCTTGTTTGAATTTGTGAAAACCGTACCATGGGTCTTTTGGATTCGGATTTGGTCCCAGCGCTCCCCACATATCGAATTTTTTAAGACCCAGTTTTTTTCCGAATTTTATCGTTTTCCACATCATTAAGTTTGATGCCATTGTTTCTCGATGTTCAATGCTTGATGCACCATAGGGATAATAAAGGGTGTCTTTGAATGCGAACAGTATCCACGCAACAAGAACCTCAGTTTTATATTTTGCGAGAAGCAAGTGCGCCGTCAGCCGATTTGAATCATGAAGTAGGAATTTTGAATCATGGTTTTTATTCTTAATTCTTGATTCCTGATTCTTGATTCCTGATTCTTGCCACATCAATTTATGATATTTTTCGGTGTGGGCGTAAAACTTTTGTCTTTTGGTAGTTTCATTTGTAAGTTTTAAATAAGTTTTAAATGCCTTATCCGAATTGTCTTCTATAACTCTTACTCCGTGTTTTTGCGCAACTTTAATGTTATATCTTGTTTTGGAATGCATACCTTTCAAAAGTTCATCCTCGCTCTTTGTCAAATTAAGCTGAAAAGTGTATTTTGTAAATAGAGGATGTGCAGCGGGCACTAAGTTGAGAGTTGAGAGTTGAGAGTTGAGAGTTTTATTTTCAATTTTCCATTTTCCATTTTCAATTGAAATGTTGGGTTCGAGTTGGATAAAAATACAGTTATTTTCTTTCCCGATTTTTTTAAATTCCTCAATAAGTTTTTTATCGGGTAATTTTCCTTTGGGAAGGTACCCTATTGTAAAGGAAAGACAGGGGATTTTATGGATTGTCATTTGCCAATCTTTTCCGCGTATTACTTTTACACCAGTCCTTTTTCTGAATTCTCCCCATTCAAAAGACTGAAGAGGATGGGTGGCATTTTTATTAAAATCTCTGGGATTCATGTAAATTCTAAAGAATTATTTTCTAAAATCGGAAGATTTTTGGAAAGGACTCTTTCGGGAAGTTCAAGAATGAATCGTGAGACAATATTGGAAGTTCGTTGTCCAAAGAAAAGTCTTTTTCGGCAGTATGTTAAAAATAATCTTTCTTTTGCCCGAGTCATACCAACATAGCAAAGTCTTCTTTCTTCCTCAAGCTCGTTTTTATCCATAAGACTTCTTGAATGAGGAAAAAGACCTTCTTCCATGCCAACCATAAATATAACAGGAAATTCAAGCCCTTTTGCAGCATGGAGCGTCATTAAATTTACCGCATCTTTTTTCTCTCCATTCTTGGGATGATCTGGCAAATACTCTTGTTCAACCAAGGCCACATTCTCTAAAAATTGTGTTATGTCCGAAAATTCTATAGCAACCGAACTAAGTTCTTTTATATTCTCAAGTCTTGCTCTGTCTTCCTCGTCTTTCTCATCATACAAAGAAAGATAATCTGTTTTACTCAAAACTTTATCCAGAATTTCAAGAGTCGGTGTTGCTTCAGCCTTTTCCTCTTTAAAATCTTGCGAAAACTCAATAAACTTACTTAATCTTCCTTTGCCCAGCTTCTCAATTCGTTTAAAAGAAACTGTATCTTTTGGATTTGCAATAAGTCTTAAGTATGCCAAAACATCTTTTATTTCGCGTCTTTCATAAAATCTTGTCCCGCCGATTAAAATATAAGGTACCCCTCGGTGCAAAAATACTTCTTCAATTGCACGGGACTGGGCATTAGTTCTGTAGAGAACCGAAAAGTCAGAATAAGAAAAGCTGGGGTTTTTTGATTTAATTTCAATAATTTTATTTACTATAAACTCTCCTTCATCATGTTCGTTTTGCGATTCATATAAGGCAACATCTTCTCCTTTGGGATTCTCTGTCCAGAGATCAAGTACAGGGTGAGAAGTATTTTTGGAAATAACAGAAGATGCGGCGTCAAGTATTTTTTGGGTTGATCGGTAATTTTGAGAAAGAGAAAAAGTTTGCGTATCTTTAAAGCCCTCTTTAAATTTTGAAAGATTTTGAAAATCGGCACCCCGCCAGGAATAAATACTCTGGGAAAAATCTCCGACCACGCAGACATTTGGAGATTCTGTTCCTGCCAGCATTTTTGTCAGCGTATATTGCGCATGGTTTGTGTCCTGATATTCGTCAACTAAAATATATTTAAATTTGCCTTGATATTTCCTAAGAGTATGGGGATTTTTGTCGAAAAGTTCTATGGTTTTTAAAATTAAATCATCAAAATCCAAAGCACCGTTTTCCGAAAGCAGTTTTTGATAGATTGGATATATTCTCGCTACAGTTTGCTGAAAATACCCCTTGGCGTAATTTATATATTCAGAAGATGTTATTAATTGATTTTTTGCTTCGGATATTGTTGTTAAAATCGATGAGGGCTTAAAATCTTTCGTTGAAATGTCAAGAATTTTCATTGCCTGTTTTACCGCATCGACTTGATCCTGCTCATCATAAATTACAAAATTTTTAGGAATGCCGATATACAGACCTTCAATTCTTAAAATCTTGCTACAAAGAGAATGGAAAGTGGCAATTGTGGGTTGTGAACTTTTGGAAAATTTTTGGACTCTTTCTTTCATTTCGTTTGCAGCTTTATTTGTAAAAGTAACCATAAGAATATTAGTTGGTTCAACTAAAAGAACATTTATTAGATAAATAACCTTATAAGTTAAAACTCTTGTCTTGCCAGATCCGGCGCCTGCTAAGATAATCGCAGGACCCTCGGTCTTAAGAACTGCTTTTTTTTGATCGGGGTTTAAGTCCTTGAGAAAGTCTTTGTCCATACTCTATAATAGAGAAACTCAAGTTATTGTACCATATGAAAAAACTTTTTATTATAGCCAACTGGAAGTCAAATAAAACCATAGAAGAGGCAGAAAAATGGCTTCATGATTTTTCCGAAATTCTATCATCCAGCCCTCTAGATCTCTTAAATAAAGAGATAATAGTCTGTCCATCATTTGCTGTTTTGGAGCATGCAGGCTATTGTTCTAAAAATTTAAAACTTCCAATAAAATTAGGAGCACAAAATATCTCGCGATTTGAAAAAGGAGCTTATACGGGAGAAGTGAGCGCAGAAATGTTGGAGAGCTTAGTTATGTATTGTATTGTAGGACATTCTGAAAGACGAAAATATTTTGGAGAAACTGATGATGATGTTATTGAAAAAATAAAGCTTCTTTTGGAATACAAAATTACGCCCGTTCTTTGCATTAGCGATTTGTCACAATTGGACTCTTATATTAATAGAGGGAAACAAATTATAGAAAGATCTAAGGAAATAATCTTTGTTTATGAGCCCCCCGATGCGATTAGTGGAGGCGGAGACTACAAACCTGATTCTCCGGAAGATGCAAATTTGAATGCCGGTAAAATAAAAGAACGAATTGGAGAAATAAAAATTTTATACGGCGGAAGTGTAAATTCAGATAATGTTGCCTCTTTCTTCTCTCAACCAAACATAGAGGGTGCATTAGTGGGACAAGCAGGTCTTGATCCTCTCGAGTTTTTAGGAATCATTAAAAATGCTTAAAAAAATCGTAGCTGTTCTTCTTGGCATTATAATTCTTTTTTTTGTTGGAAAAGCTGTTGTTAAAATTGCAAAAATTTCTCCGTTTTTATTTCAACTCCTGTTTAATAGAGATATAAAACTTAAGACAAATGACGACCATATAAATGTGCTTCTTTTGGGAATTGGAGGGAAAAATCACGAAGGCCCAAATCTTACAGATACAGTAATTTTTGCAAGTCTTTCTACAAAAGGAGATAAAGTTACACTGGTTTCTATTCCTCGTGATTTATGGGTGTCGGATTTAAATGCAAAAATTAATACAGCCTATTCTACAGGAGAAAGCAAAAGACAAGGGGGAGGTCTCGTGTTGGTAAAAGCCGTTGCTTCGAAAATTGTTAATCAGCCGATTGATTATGTTCTCAGAATTGACTTTGATGGTTTTGTTAAGGCAGTAGATTTAGTTGGAGGTCTTAATGTAAATGTTGAAAGAACTTTTGATGATTTTGAATATCCGATCGACGGAAAAGAAGAAGACCCCTGCGGTCATAGCGATGAGGAGCTTAAAGAACTTGCAACCTCCTCTTCTCAGCTTGAAGCTTTCCCTTGTAGATATTCTGATACCCATTTTTATAAGGGAGAGCAGAAGATGGATGGAAAAACCGCTCTTCAGTTTGTAAGATCCCGCCATGCACAAGGCGTTGAGGGCTCTGATTTTGCAAGAAGCAAAAGACAGGAGAAAGTGATTAAAGCTTTTAAAGACAAGATATTTTCTCTTCAGACACTTGCAAATCCAGCAAAAGTGATAAGTCTTTACGATATATTAAAGGGAAGTATAGATACAGATATAAAAGATGATGAATTCGATGATTTTATAAGACTTGCGTCAAAAATGAACAAAGCGCAAACAGAAAATGCAGTATTAGACACAGGAGACAGTGAAAAAAAACGGCCAGGTCTTTTAATAAATCCTCCCACAGGGGAAGAATACAATTTTGAATGGGTACTTATTCCAAAAGCAGGAAATGGGAATTTTTCGGAAATTCAAAAGTATATTGATTGCGAGATTAAGATTGGCAGTTGTTCAATCACTGCGAAATAATTTTATATATTTTACTTCTCCCATTTTGGTAAATTATCTTTCCTATTTTTGAAAACCTCAGCTCATCTAAATTCGGATATTTTTGATATTCCAGCTCCCCAATAAATACATAGGAAATTTTATATTTATCAATTAGCTCTTTTGTCGTGTTTATATCGGGATTTTCATACAGTGTTTGTACTTCGGTAATTCTTGGCGAGGGTGTATCATATGTTCCTCTCCATAGCCATTCATGAACCGTCCATCCTAAAACAGTCGGAAGCCCAGTATTTGCCGAAACCCTTGCAAAATCTGTATAAGAATCTCCTTGTGCTTCAAGAATTACCGGTTGATTTTTTATATTTTTATTAATCCAGACAATTGCATCATAGTCACTAGGATAAAGATTTTTAAGATATTTGGTTCCGTCAAGTCCTAATTGCGTTTTTAGCTCGCCGTAAAAAGAGCCTATGGCAAAATACGGGTAGATCATAACTAAAATCAAAAATAAAATAGAAAATATAAAAAATACAAAGCGAAACAATTTGAAATTTGAAATTTGAAATTTAAAATTGATAATTATTCTTGTGATGATATACCCGGATGCAATCGAGAGCATAATGAATGACTGGTAGACAAGCTTAAACATTGTATTTGCCCTGTAATGCGCAGGATAGATGTCTTTTATGTAGACTAGCTCGGGGATTATTATCAATACAGTTGATAAAATAATCAGTAAAAAAACAAAAATATCAGATATAGTCAAATTTTTAATTTTTAATTTTAAATTTTCAATAAGACTTAAATTTTTAATTTTTAATTTTTGAAATATAAAGATAATAAAAGATACTGCCCAGAAGTAAAAAAATCCATAGAGAATCATAATTTGCCACCAGGGAGATTTCTGGCAATGGTCTGCCTCAAAAATAAAGGGCCCAAGTTTTCCTGCCTTTACTAAAAAATCAGGAGGACAGACTATTCCGATCCCCGAAACGAATGGTTTGAAGAAATGATTAAATGGATAAGAGAAAATAAAAAAACCAAAAAACAAAACAGCTATAGTTAAAAACCAGTTTTCTATACGAAGTTTTTTTAAAGAAAAAAAGAGTACGAGGGCTGCCAGCAAAAGGTAAATTATTCCGTCCCACGCATTCGTCATGTACATTATTGCTAGCAAAAATGCTAGCAATAAAATTTCAAATTCAAAATTCCAAATTCTAAATAAATCCCAATTACCTAAATTCAAAAATCCAAAAGTTTTATTATTGGAATTTATTTGTGATTTGTGACCTGCCTTGCCGGCAGGCAGGTTTGTGATTTGTGATTTAGTAATTAATGACAATAGTAGCGCAATTGTTAACAATACAAACGGTATATCTAAAACATGTCCGTGAAGATCTGAAACAACAAACGAGTAAGATGGAAACTCATGAATAGTGTTACGGATAAAACGAGTGGCATTAGGATACCAATAATTATTCGGAAATGTTGAGAGTGAGAATGGCAAGTGCCAAAAAGGAACAGGATTTTCTCCTGAGTAATTTTTAAAAAAAGCATAAATTGTCTGAAAATTTCCGGAAAGAGAAACTAAAAAACCAGTGAGAAGACCGGCAGTAATCGAAAACCACCTCAGAGGAGTCGTCAAGCTCCACCTCTGAGGTGACCGAATGGGCTCCTCAGAGGTGAGTATTGAAATGAGGTTTGCGCCTATCGAAAAAGAGCCGGTAAAAGTAAACGCAAAAATTGTTGCGACCATTAAATTAAAAGTGATATTTGAAGGAATGTTGGAAAGTTTTGTTAAAACAGCTGTTGTTAAATGACCAAAATAATAATAATTTATTGGCAGTGGTGTAAACCAAATATCTTTGGGAGGGAAAAATTCACTTCTTAAAATAGAATTTAAAATCCCAAAATCCATGTATTTTTCAAGTCCGTGAATATCAGGTTGGAAGGACCGCACATAAGACCAGAAGAGAAAAGCAATGGTAAATATAATTTCCTCCAAAATAAAAATTGCCCAATTTTTTTTCAATATCATTAAAAACTTTTTCAGTCCGTCATTTTTCTTTCTAATAATAAATGCGAAGTTTAAGATTGCGAAAAAAATCAATATCAGAGCAGAAGTTAAAAATGAAAAAGGAGCAATATGTAATAGTCCCAAAATAAAAATTGTGTAAGAAACAACCCCAATCCCCAAAATTTTTGAAAATACGTACCCCCTATCAAAAAAGTTTTTGAATATAGAAAATGTAAGAGGAAGAAAAGCTACGCCAATTATAAAAAACGTACCCCACCATTTAGAAATTTCTAAAATTTCCATTATCCGTTATTATATAAAATTTTATTCAATTTATTTTGAACAAATATGATTCTAATTGCTTATTAACATTTATTAAAGATACAGTTTTTCCATTTGGGAATTCTTCCGCAAGTTTTTCTAAGATGAAAGAGTATTCAGGGTATATTACAAACATAGTTGGTTTTGTCCTATCTATAAGAGAAATAACTATATGGTTTTTGTCTTTTGCAAACATTAGGTTTTTTTTATCGATATTAGGAAGAAGAAATCTTAAGGTTGGATAATCGGGATAAAGATAGGGAATTGTGTAAAAATAAACAATGGAATTTTTGCTCTCATTTATTATATAATTTGAGACTTCGGTTGAAATCCGTGATCCTATATCTGCAATGGAATTTTTTGGAGAAAGGAAAAAGCAAGCGTTTAGATTAAATAATATTATCGCAGCTATTGAAGAAAAAATGAGGATAGACTCCACATATTTTTTGAAAGGAAAAAGATTTAGTAATTTTGAAAATTTAAATATCCCAAGAGATATAAAAATGTAAAGTAATGGTAAACCTATTACAAATCGAGGCAGAAAAATAGGAGATGGAATTGATGTCAGAATTTGCCCAAGCAATGAAATTATAAACCATAAAAAAAGAAAAACTTTTATTTTTGTTTTGAGTCTTAAAACCGCAAATAAACCAAAAATAAGAAAGAAGATACTAACCCAATCTATTAATTGTCCCTTGTAGCCGTATTGTGCGCTGTTGTCTCCCGAGAAAATATCAAACGTTTTTCTCGTTTGTTCAACAAATAGTCCTAAGTCGTTTTCGTTGTAGTTCGTCCATTCTTTTGCGGGCTTTGAGAAAATATAAACAGTTTCAGTTCTGTTCAAAAAGGTATTCGGGTGATTTATAAAAAATAATATTTGTGGAAGATATATCAAGAAAGACATCAAGAGAATTAATAAGACATTCAATATTCTTTTTTTAACACCTTCTTTGTTAACCAGATAAAATACTAAAGGAATAGCTACTAATAAGGGCAGAATACGGATCGCATAATAAGAATATAAACCAAAACCAGCAAATACTCCCGAGAGAACAAATGACAATTTTTTTTCAGTCTTAAGTCCATGGAAAAGAAAATAAAAACAAGCTATAAGAAAAAAAGTTGCCTGAACGTATGATATCCCAAGCCGGCTTAAAGCAATCCAAAGGTGGGATGTGGCTAGCAGGATTGTTGCTAACAAAGCAACTTTTTCTTCAAACATCGATTTTAAAAAGAGATAAAAAAAAGGAAGAGTGATAACTCCGAAAATAGCTGAACCAATCCTATCTCCTGCTATGTTTTGCGCAAATAATTTCATTGTTATTGCGCGGGGTACAAAAGATAGAAGAGGTAAATCAGCCCAACCGATTCCAATTAGATTGTCAACAGGGTTCTTTAGAAATTCTATAGCTTGAAGAGCAGTTTCTGCTTCATCTCCATGAACTACATTGGGAATAGAGTCGAGTTTGTAAAAATAAAGAAAGAAGATAAATACTATTAAACCAAGTAGAAAAAGAAATTTATAAACTTTAATGTTTTTCTGATGTAATAAATAGTCCATGATACTTAAATTTATAATTACCAACAAAATCTATATACTTACCATTAGGAAATTTACTTAAAAGCTGATTCACCTGGGATATTTCTGGATATTGGAGTACTAAAAAATCGCTGTTTCTCAAGAGAGGAAATGCATAAGGGAAATAGTCTGTTTTTATTTTGTAAAGATTGCCAGTTCTAAAAAGAAGTTCCTTTCCAATGTGATAGGCAGGATAAGCAGAGACAAAAATACGAGACTCTTTTTTTGCATTTTCTTTTATCAAAGAATCAAGATATACGCTATCTGTAAGTATGCTTATGTTTTGGTCTTCTTTAATCATTTTCTGAACCGAAATTAAATTGCTAAACCCAAATAGAAAAATCAATCCCAATATAAGCGCTGAATGATATTTAATTTTTTTAAATGTGAGGCCGATACCTATAGAGATTATCAATGCAATAAATGGAAACGAAATATAAATTCTATGAAAAGCACCTACAGGAACGGTTAAAACCATTCCAAGGAAAAATGTAGTAAAAAATATGAAAGGAGGGTATAGATATATAGTATTCTGTTTTATTTTTCTTAAAAAAATCGAAATACAACATGCAACTCCAATTATTAATATAATAAAAGTTAAATAGTTAAAAAGAGCCTGATGTCCAAAATAATATTCATTAATTCCTCCGATATCTTTGGTGAACAATGACTTAAAGTTTATTTGTGCAGCATTGGCAATTACCGAAAAGAAGCTTACCCCATTCTTAAATTGTTGTTGTGCTTCTGTGGAATTTAAAAGATTTACTTGATTGACCCGTTGGATAAAAAAGTTGTCTTTTGTAATTGCATAAAATATAAAAGGAAAAATTATCAACAATGAAATAATTAGGGATACGCCGAAAAGCTTAACATACTTTAACGTTTTTTTACTGGCGGCCTCAAATAATATAAAAAATAACAGAAGTGGCAAGGTAATATAGGATGATGAGTAAGTAAGGTAAGACAAACCTATAAATACGCCGCATAAAATAGCGTAAATTATTCTTTCTTTTTTAATAATTAGAAGAAAATAATAAAAACTCGCAATGAAAAAAGCAGTGCTACTTATAAAGTGAAGACCAAGACTTGAAAGATATAAATTCGGAGCGAGTAAAATATAAATTAAAAGCAGCAAAAATTGTTGTAACCCCCTTTTTACAAAATATATTTTTCCAATCAAATAAAGATATACAACGGTAATTATATGGTAAGGCCACGTTGAAATTCTTATGCTTTCTAATGAAGGGCCTAGAACCTTTAAAAAAATTTTCTGAATAAAGAAATAAAATACGGGAAATTGCGTGAGCCAGTCCTGTTTATTTGGAACAACCGAAAACCAGTCAATCTTACTTGAGGGTGGAAGAAAAAAAGATATGTACGCTGTTATGAATTCATCTTCCTGATAGTGAAATTTAAAACTTGAGAAGTAATAAAGAAGCGATAGATAAGCTATGATTAAAATACTGATTAATGCTACTTCCTTAGTATTAATCTTTTTAGATAAAAGCTTAATTATTTTTTGCATACATTTTTAATATTATAAATTTTATATTGCGCGCTTTCATATTTTTTTGATAAATTTACTTCAAAGAAATTGTAGTTTATTGGGAAATCGTATTTTTCAGAGGTATTTATTTCGACATAATTAATTTTGTTTTTTAATGCTTCACTACAAAATAGATTCAAACTTGTGGAATTCAAAAGAGATTTTCTAAGATTGTCTCTTGTTAAAGTATCGTATCCTGCAGACCAGGCAAAATATGGCCAGCCGAGAAAAATTTTTCTTCCTGCCAGAGATGCTGGATCATAAAGATATTGAGAATTTAAAAAAACCGAGTCTTTGGATGTATTTTCTTTAATCCATTTTACATCGGGATTAACCGGATAGTCTGCAAGGATAATTTTACTATCATTATAAACTGGGAAAAAATCAATTAGTCCAGGGAGTATCAGAAAAAAGAATAAAACAATAAGGATTGGCTTCAGTACAACACTTCTTTTCCACAACCAAACAAGAGCGAAGGCAGAAAACATGACACCTGCCAGCATAAAATAATTAAAAAATTTATGATTTGCGGCAATCTCCGGAGAGAATTGGATTAAATTCCCTATTACAAAAAAAGTGAAAAAAACCATAAAAATCTTCTTTGTGTTTTTGTTGGACAGGAAAAATCCAATCGGAATTAATATTGAATGGAGTCCAAGATTGTAAAACCAATATTTTATAAAAGAAAAGAACGTTAAATTAAAAGAAGCAAGATATCCCGGCGAAAAAAAAGGTTTAAACGTTGCTGTCCCGGATTGAAGATATAGGTATTGAGGGATAGCAATAATTCCGGCAGTCATCAAAATGATTAAACCAGAAATTCTCAGTCCCCTAAAAAATAAACCTAATAGAATTAAAACGATTGCCGTCATTAAAAATACAGCTAAATGAAAATAGAAAAAAAATCCCAAAATTATTCCAAGTAAAATACTTATTTTAAAATTTATTTTTTGTTTTTTTAGAATCGGCATCAAAAATAAATAAATAATAAAAAGAGAAATTGCAAAAGCTCCTGCTAAGTGTCTTTGATTCGTGTAAATATTTAAGTTCCAAAATGCAGAAACAATTTTTCCATCATAGGGGCCAAAAGATGGGAAAGTTGGATTGGTTATTACATCTCTTAGCGAATCGAAAGATAAAGGGTGAAGCTTGAAAAATTCTAGAAAAGATAGCGATCCATTGAAAAGGAAAAAAATTACAGATAGGATCCCCACGAATTTACTGTGGAAAAGTTTTTTAGCTAACAAATAAATCATTATCAATAAACTAAAAAAACCAAAAGTGCTCAAAATATTCAAAGAGTAATCTATTCTGACTCCTAGTTTTTCTAAGAACCCAACAAGAAAATAGAAAAGAAAATGATAGTGAATTGGTTCTTCCGGGAAAAGAGGGTACTGGGGAGGAAAATTAAATCCCAGAGAAAAAGATCTTATAAGGGGGATTGTACTTGCAAAATCGCTCCAAGCTTTTGTTGCGATTAACATTGACCCTGCTTTATAGGAAAAAGTAGAAAACATGAGCCAGAAACTGAAAAGAAAAGAAAAAACAACTATACAAATTTCTAAGAGTTCTTCTTTGAGATGTTTTTTTAAACTTTTCATAACCTAATTTTCTTCTTCTTTTCTGCCGAGAAAAGAAGCAAAAGCTCTCGCCTAGTCCCGTTTCATGCTTTCAAAATTAAACTCGTTCTTCGGGGGATTTCACCCCCTCCTTGATAAACAAGGAATCCCCCTGAATCACTCATTTAATTTCTCATGCATTCAACTTCGAAAAGGCGATTCAAAACTTAACGTCCTTTGTTCGATTGCAAGACTTAAGACTCTTTAATAATCAATTCTGCTACTTTTTGCCCGAGTTCCACTGCATAATTTGTACCCCTATCCCACGGGTACACTTGCTGGATATTCGCAAGATAAATATTTTTAAGGGGAGTTTCAAAAGGCGGAACAATTCTAGAATAGTTCACGGGGATTATTGGTTGGGCAAATGGAACCTTAAAGAGTTGAGAATTGATAATTGAAAGTTGATAATTTGGATTAATTTTTTTAAGAAACGGATCATATATTTTTAAAAGTTCATCTTTGTCCATTTTCATATACGTATGATCAAAAGGCAAATAGTTTCCCAAATAAATAATATGTTCGTTATTATAATTCTTTTTATCCATAAAATTAGTATGCTCAACTATTGCCGTTATCGGACTTTCCTGATCGCAGATACTAAGCCAGTAGGTGCCGTCTTTTAAAAATTGGTTTTTAAGTCTTAATACTAAATTGATCGCCCCAAGACCTTTTAGTGATAGCAATTTATCTTTATATTCTTTTGGTAAATCCGGAGTTATTTTAATGAAAGAAAATGAAGGAAGAGTCACGATAACTTTATCAAAATTTATCATTGACGACCTGCCTGCCGGCAAGGCAGGTTTACCATTGACCATTTTGTATTTTATCTTGACTGATTTATCACCGCCTCTTATTTCCTCAACTTTGGTATTGAAGAAAAATTTACCGCCCTTTTTTTTACATTCTTTAACTAAAGATTCTGCAAAGCTTAAAAACCCACCATACGGATACATTAAGTTTGGCGTTCTTTTTTTTATCCGCGCCCAAAACCACGCAAGAGATATGTCTTTTGCAAAATCTCCGAATTTGTTTTTAAGCTGTGGCTCCCAGATTTTCTTATAAGCATTTTTCCCCATTGTTGTTAAAAGAAATTCATCAGTTTTTATCTTTTCAAGAGGTTTCCAAAACGGATTAATTCTTAAAAACCCAATTGTACCTGCCATTTTTATACGATCCACAAAAGAGAGCTTTGGAAAAGTAAGAACATTAATTGGGGAGTCGAGTTGATATATTTTGTTGTCCACATACACTGATGTTTTTGGTCTTTTTTTAAGAATTTTATAATTTATTTCCCTAGCAAGATTTACAACTTCATAATCATTGGAAAACCAGTGGTGATAATGTTTTTCCAAAGACCAACCCCACTCCTTTATCCGAAATCCTACTGCAAGTCCTCCCGGGCCTGAATCCTTTTCAAAAATAAAAACTTCGTGACCCTTCTTTAAGAGTTCAAAAGAGGCAGATAGTCCTGTAAATCCCGCTCCAACAATTGCTATCTTCATAAGGTAGATGCACCCCGAGAAAGAAGAAATATAAAGAAGCCCAGTACTGAAAGGCCTATGCCAAATATACCTAAAAATATAGCTGATGAATTTCCAGGAGGAACCACAGGGGATAAAATTGGTGCAATAGTTGCGATGGGAGGAGCAGTTGGGGAGATAGATGTTGTTGGCATAACCGTTGGAGCAGGCGTTGGACTTAGGGTTGGGGTTACAGTTAGAGTTACAACTGGGGTTGCAGATGGGGTTGCGCTTTCAACAACCTGACTTCCAGAAGCAAAAACAGTAAAAGATTGGGTTAGCGTCCTTAAAATTCCGGAAACATCTCTTGTAACTATAGTAATAGTATGATCCCCGGGTGATAATGCAGTTGTGGGCCTAAAATTCCAATTCCCATAAATGTCTGTTACTACTTGAGCTTTTATATTCTCCAAAGAACGGATTGTTATATCAACAGTACTGTTTGGAAGAGCTGTTCCGGAGAACTTAGGTTGCGAATCCGTAAACGTTTGATTATTTTTTGGTATATTAATTTTTGGAGTTTTTTCTGTGGTTGATACCTGAAAAGCTGAAGAAGGAAAACCAGCTGATGCGGACTGGGAAGCTGTTGGTAAGTTACCTTGGGTAAAGTCATAGTCGCTCCCTAAAGTGATAACAGGAATTTCTTCAGATTCCGAAACGCTAAGTTTTGCATTTGAAACTAAAGAGTCTTCTCCCAAAACAAATATTCTAAAAACAGTTTCATTGGAAA
Organism: Candidatus Levybacteria bacterium RIFCSPLOWO2_01_FULL_38_21; assembly: GCA_001782475.1. Classification (GTDB taxonomy): domain Bacteria; phylum Patescibacteriota; class Microgenomatia; order Levybacterales; family UBA12049; genus 2-01-FULL-38-21. The sequence continues at coordinate 20,242 of MFOT01000015.1, forward strand.
AAATAAAATAAGAGGTGAGACTTCCTGTTTTTAGGGAATTTAAAAAAAGAAAATAAGATCCATTAATTGCAAAAGTGGAAATAGTTTGAGAATTATCTGATGTTAAATATATTATTGCCTCAGAAGGTTTATCCCCATTTGGTAAAATAACCTCCCCTTTTATTGTTTTTTCTAAAGAAGAGCCCTCAATCGCGGGAGCAGTCTTTATAATAAAAGGCCCCTCTTTTTGTAAAAAATCTTTAGAGCCAGAGGTAATAGAAAAATAATAATTTGTAGAAGGCTCTAGATTTTTAACTGTAATATAATGAATTTTGTGTTCCTTTAAAGATCCTTGCCTATCTCTATCGTCTAGTGCTGTTAGCCCTAGTTTTTTATCTTTTCCAAAATTAACTGAGCCAATCACATTTTCCGCCGTTTTGTAAGAAACTGTAAATGACGTACTTGATATATTAGATATTCTTATATTTTCCGGAGTTTCCGATGGACCAGCTTTACTGGTTAAAATTGCTCCTGTTTTGACTAGATAAGAAGTTATTGCTATTCCAATAACAATAAGAAATATTCCTAAAAGAGTTGGAATGCGCTTACTCCAAATATTTTCTCTCATAGGTTTTCTCCTGGTATTTCACTCGCAGACTCAGTACTTATATTTTCTATTAATGCACTTTCAGTTGATTCCCGGCTTTTTACTTGAAAAATCGGCTCTACGCTTTTTCTCTCCTTAAGTTTGTCGATAATTTTTGTATCAAAGTCCGGATTTATAGGAGCTATTTTTTCTTTAACAGGCTTTGTTATTGTAGAAGATATAAAATTATGGTAAATACTAAAACCAACCCAAGCAACTATCAAGACAAAAGTTGAAATAACTAGAAATAAAATATCTCTTTGTTTCATAGCCTATTCTTTAAAATATGCAGTTCCTCTAATGTCCATTTGTAGATTACCCGGCTGACTCCCGCGATTAATGGAAAGAGTGTCTAAGGATATGACCCTTTGCATATTTGATAGAGCGCTAATAAAATTAATTAAATTTTCATAGGTTCCTTTTGCTGAGATCGAAAAGGAAAAGGTTGAATATTTCTTCCCTCTTTTAGAAAAATTTGCTGCTTCAACTTGAAGACTCTGGAGTCTTGTAATTTCTATTTCTGTTTTGCCTACTATTGATTGTAATTGCCCTATTAAAAGAGGCACTTGTGGGCGTCTTGGGACAGCCGCCAAAACAATAGGAATATCATTTTGTATAATGTTATACTTTTCCTGAAGAGATGAAAGATTTGCGATTTTTTCCGTAAGTTGTTGATCAACGAATTTAGCATCCGATAGTTCTTTTTTAAGTCTCGCAATAGTCGATAAAGTAGGATTAATAGCAAATAAACCAAAAATAGATAGAGCTAGTAATGAAAAAACAATACTAGAGAGTCTTCGTGTTTTTTCCTCCTTAAAATCAGGCAAAAGTTTGTAGTATTTATTATTTTTTATATTTTTAAAAACAGTGCTTATATCGTATTTTGAGACTTTCATACTATTGCTCCTTAAGATTTGCCGTGATGCTTACTGTAATAAGAGCATTGGATAATTTGTTTTCTATTTTTTCTATGCTAACATTCCCAATAGATGAATAGTTTTTTAAAGAATTAACAAAAGTTGTAAGAGAAGGAACAAATTGAAAATTTGCGCTTATTTTGACATAATTTTCTGTTAAGACAAGCTCGTTAAAGGTCATACCCGCGGGAGCAAATTCCACTATGTCCGAAAAGAGTTTAACTTTTTTTTCTCCTGAATCTGAAAATGTTGATATAACAGAGAGCCTATCCTGTAAATTTCTATATGTTTCCTCTCTGTCTTTTAAGTATCCAACAATTGCTTCCTCTTGTTTTATTTTTGAATGAAGATCAATAAGCTGTCTATCCAATGTAAACCGGTACAAAAAAGCAGATAATGCAATAACCTCTGTAAGAATTACCACGAGCCTGCCAATTGTTAATGCCCAATCAATAAATTTGTCAAAAATACTTCCTCGCCTGTTACCCAAAAGATTTATAGAAGGATGGTGGTTTTTCGGCACACCTTTAGTCTAAGGATTTTTAAAACTTTTGTCAAAGAGAAATGAAGTTATTTTTTTCTGGTTTTTTTAACTTTTTTCCTTATCAACTTTGAGAGTTTAGATTTAAGTCTTGATGCTTTATTCTTATGGATAATATTTTTTTTGGCGGCTTTATCAATCATTTTTATTGCCTCAATCACCAATTTTTCTGTTTTATTTTTCTGCGCCTTTTTAACAGCAGATTTAAAAAGATTTTCTATTTTTTTATTTTCCGCTGTTCTTACTTTATCCTTTCTCAATTTTTTTCGAGCACCTTTTGTTACTGGCATGGGCAGATTTTACCATGCTATACTATTAAACACAATATGGTTCAGAACCTTTTTAAGAAAAGCCTCGGAATACTGCTTTCCCGCCAGACAAATATTTTAACAGCCGCATTTATAATTATGGCAACGATAATACTCTCTCAAGTATTGGGTCTTGTAAAGCAAAGACTTCTGATTTCGATTTTTGGGGCATCAAACACATTGGGAATTTATCTTGCTTCATCCCGTCTTCCGGATTTTTTATTTCAGCTTATTATTGCCGGAGCACTGTCTTCGGCTTTTATTCCTGTCTTCTCGGATTATTTAGAAAAAGGAAAAAAAGAAGAAGCTTACAAAGTTGCATCCACTATTCTTATTTTAGGACTTATTGCATTTTCTATACTTGCTGTTATTCTATTTATTTTTTCTAATACTTTTTCAAGAATCCTTTTTCCGGGTTTTCCTGCGGACCAGTTAAATTTATTGGCAAACTTAATGAGAGTAATAATTATTGGAGAACTGCTTTTTATATTTGGGAGTTTTTTTTCAGCAGTTCTCCAATCGTATAATCATTTTTTTATACCCGGATTTGCCGCTGCCTTATATAATTTTGGAATAATTATTGCGATTATTTTTTTTCATTCTACTTTAGGTATTTATTCTGCAGCTTACGGAGTTATATTGGGAGCTCTTATTTTTGTTGTTGCTCAGATTCCTCTTATGGCCCGTGTTAAATTTAATTTTAAACCATCTTTATCTTTTAGAGAAAAGGGAGTAATTCAGATACTAAAGCTTATGTGGCCAAGGACAATTTCGATTGGTGTTTTTCAGTTGGGGACAGTAATTACTGTTACATTAGTTTCTTTTCTTCAAGATCCTGGAAGAAAATATGTAATTTTTGATATTGCCCAAAGTCTTTATTTTGCGCCTGTTGTCTTGATTGGCCAAGCTATCGCTCAGGCTGCATTCCCGGTTTTATCAAGAGAAAAAGATAGGCTAGAGTATTTTAAAGCAACATTTATAACAAGCTTTACCCAGATGCTTTATCTTATACTTCCTTTATCTGTTCTTTTTCTGGTTTTAAGAATTCCAATAGTTAGACTCGTCTATGGAGCACCAAAATTGGATTGGGCTGCAACAGTATTAACAGGAAAAACACTCGCCTTTTTTAGTATGTCCATTTTTGCACAATCTCTTATTTATCTTGTTTCTCGCGGTTTTTATGCACTTCATGACACGAAAATTCCTCTTTTCGTAGGCTCTCTTACAACAATACTTATGATAGGACTTGGTGCTATATTTATTTTTGTTTATCATTTGGGAGTTGAGAGTTTAGCGATAGCAGTTTCTATAGCAACAATTGTTAATCTTTTAGTTTCCCTCTTTTTACTTGATATTAAAATCGGAGGATTTAAGAGATTAGAATTTTTACTTTCCGTATCAAAAATTTTTCTAGCCACCATTTTTACCGGTTTTGCACTTTACATTCCGATAAAACTTTTAGATCAATTAGTTTTTGATACAACGCGTACAATAAACCTCTTAGCTTTAACTGGAATCTCTTCCTTTGCCGGGCTTTCTCTTTACCTTTTCTTAACGTGGCTTTTTGATGTTAAGGAAGCATCAACATTTCTTCTGATTTTTAGGAAGATAGGAAACTGGAGAGAGATACTTACAAAAAGCGAAGAAACCATCGACGGCACCCATATTAAAGTTTAATGACTTTAGCATCAAATAATAAAAAACAAATAAAAGTTGCATTTGTTGGGACGAGTTCTGTTGGAAAGACTAGTCTTCTTTGGGAATATAAAAAAAGAATGAAAAACAATCCTTCTGTAGCCTTTGTTCATGAGGCAGCAAGAGATTTTTTTAAAGATAATCCAACTGTTAAGAAAAGATTTGCAAAAGATGCGTCAGAAAAAATTCAATCGCTGATGTTAAAAAGAGAAAAGAAAGCTCATATGTCCAGAGCAAAAATAATTTTATGTGACAGGTCTGTAATAGATGCCGTGGTTTATGTAAAATCCACAGGAGATTTAGAAGGAGCAAGGGAATTATTGGAAAAAGTTAGATTTTGGTTACCTACTTATTATAAGTTTTTTCTTTTGGATCCTACTGATATTATTTATGAGAAGGACAAGATTCGGCAAGAAGATAAAAAAGTAAGACAAGCCCTTCATAAAGCATTTTTAGAATTTTTTCAAGAATCCGGAATTCCATACGAATTATTAAGCGGCAATATAAAAGAAAGAAGTGCAAAAGTTGATAAAGTACTTGGTATTATATAGCCTCAATCTCTGATATAATTTCTCCACCATGGATCAAAGTAAGATTTGGAATTTTGTAATTCAATAAGTTAGTAATTGATTAATCCTTAAATATGACTGCATAATCTCAGAATTTAATTTTATACTATATTGAAAAAAGATAAAAATGATTACAATAGTGTCCAAGGATATAATTCTAGAAGGAATCGTCTGTCTCACAAGAAAGAATGAGAATTGGTATTTTTTCTTCATTTATCGAGCAAGATGCTTTTACTTTGGTTAATGCAATTTGTTCTAGTGTAATAAATGGCGAGATTCCTAACTCACGCGCCACTTTTATTTTTTCAAACCGTGAGAGAGGAGAAAGCCCAGTAACAGATGGGATTCTTGATGAAGTCGCAAGTCTGGGTGTTCCGAATGTCCTAGCCTTTTCTTATAAGGAGTTTTTACCGGAAGAAAAAAAGTTAGCAAGAAAAAAAGAAAGAGAAGAAGATGACAGCTCTTCTATAATTGCCTGGCGTAATAAATACGGCGAGGAAGTTATGAGAAGATTGCCGCAGACTGACATAGATCTACTTCTTGGTGATATGACCATCTGGGGCGAGAATATGTGTGAAGGTCGAACCGCGATAAATTTACATCCTGCTCTTCCTGGTGGACCACAAGGAGGATGGTACAACGTCGTATGGGATCTTATTGAAAATAATGCGAATGAAACGGGAGTTATGATGCATTTCGTGACTCCGGTTCTTGATCAAGGACATCCGGTTGCATTTTGTCGATTTTCAATAAGAGGTTCGAGGTTTGATCATTTGTGGGAACAATTGCCAGAAAATAAAGGAGAGTTGCGAGAGTTAATTCAAGAGGGACGATCTCAAAAAGAAAAAGCAACAAACCCTCTATTTAGAGCTATAAGAGAAGAAGGATTTATTCGGGAAATTCCGCTCGTTATTCAAACAACAAAGGCTTTTGCGCAAGGAGCAGTAAGAGTAGAAGGTGGTTTAGTAATTGACAGGAATGGTCAAGTATTGAAGGAAGGCCACGATTTAACTGGGCCAATAGATGAAATAATTAAACCAAAAACTGAAGGGAATTTACCCCAAAAGGGAATGAAATGATAAAGCCAAAGGTTTTATTCACAGATGGAGAAGGACCGATTGTTTTTAAAGATTTAGCTGCCGACATGACCGAAAGAGTTGTCCCTGGTTTTTTTAAGGTATTAAGTTTTTATGATGATTATCTAGCCGAAATTGGAAGAGAAGGTTATCAAGCGGGAGACACTTTGGCGCTTGTTGTTCCGCATTTTCTTGCTCATGGCGTAACAGATGAAGATATAACAGAAGAAGCTAAGGATGCTCAAGTTTGCAAAGGTGTTAAAGAATATGTTGATGGATTAAAAAAAGATGGTTGGGAGATTAGAATAATTTCAACTGCTTATAGCCAAATGTGGGAATTGGTGGGGGATTATTTAGGAATATCAATGGATAAAATTGCTTGTACTGAATTAAATTTAGCATCACTTCGCAAAATGTTCGGTACTCAGGAGTTTTATGAAAGAGTAAGACAAACGGAAGAAAGAGTTCTTGCCGCTCTTCCGCTTTGGGAAGAAGCAATGGTAGAGGTAAATGATAATGACAGTCCGGTTGTAAGAGTGTTAGAAAGTGAAAAATTTGCGCATCTTCGCGAAGAACTAGACAATCTTTACTGGAGAGATCTTCCAGAACAAGGTTACAAAACTCTCGAGGCCGTAATAGTAATGGGAGGTCGAAGAAAAATAGATGCCGCATGGCAATCCGCTCGCGATTTAGGAGTCAAAATATCTGATATTCCGTATGTCGGAGACAGTATTACCGATGATGCAATGCATACATATCTAGCCGAAGAAGGAGGTCTACCAATTGCAATTAACGGAAATGCTTATGCACTTAGAAATGCTAAAGTTGCTGTAGCAACGGAGGATATGCGTAACTTAAGACCCGTTCTTGATGCATGGCAGCAAGGTGGTTTTGAAGGAGTGCAGAATTTTGTGCGAGCATATAGCGAGATGACTTTTCCAATAGCTAAAGAACGGGCACCAATATCAGAAGTAACAAATCAAGCGTATTACGACTTAATTAATCTAGCAAATCAAGAGGGTTTTGATAAAATTCTGGCTACCCATAAAAAATTCCGTATACTTGTTTGTGGTGCGGCGACTGCAAGGCTGGGGTGAAAAAATGACAAGGTTTCCACAATGCATTTTTAGAATTTTTTCAAGAATCCGGAATTCCATACGAATTATTAAGCGGGACTCTCAAAGAAAGAATTAAGAGAATCGATAAAGTGCTGAGCATGATATAATTTCTCCACAGTGGATCAGAAAAATATTAAGAATTTTGCGATTATTGCTCATATTGATCATGGTAAATCAACATTGGCAGACCGTATTATGGAGATATGCGGTGCCATTCCCGAAAAACACGAGGAGCAAATATTAGATAGCCTAGAGCTTGAACGGGAGCATGGAATAACTATAAAACTTAAGGCAATCCGTCTCAACTATCAACTATCAACCCCGCAATCGGGGTCAACTATCAACTATCAACTGAATCTTCTTGATACCCCGGGCCATGTGGATTTTTCCTACGAAGTTTCAAGATCCCTGGCGTCTGTTGAAGGAGCATTGTTAATCGTTGACGCAACACAAGGAATTCAGGCTCAAACCCTTTCCAATTTTAACTTGGCAATTAATGCTAAACTGTCAATCATTCCCGTTATCAACAAAATTGACATGCCTTCTGCAAATATTGTCAAGACAACTTCGGAACTTATGGATTTAGGATTTAAAAAAGATGAAATTATAAAAGTTTCAGCCAAAACCGGAGAAAATGTTGAAAACTTGCTTTCGGAAATTATTGAAAAAATTCCTCCACCCAAAATCATTTCTCAAAAACTTTCCGCTCTGATTTTTGACTCAAGCCTCGATCCATACAAAGGAGTTATTGCAACAGTAAGACTTTTTGGCGGCTGTCTAAAACTTGGGGAGGAAATCTCTTTTTTAGCAACTAAAGCCAAGGGTGCCATTCTGCAAGTTGGTTATTTGACCCCGCAACCGCATTATATACAAGAGTTAAAGGAGGGTGAAATTGGTTTTATTGCCACAAACATAAAAGATTTACCACAGGTTAGAGTTGGTGATACGATAACTCATCCAAAAGAAATCGTAGAACCACTACCTGGGTATCGGGAAGCAAGACCTGTTGTTTTTCTTTCTTTTTTTCCTACCGATTCATCGGATTTCCAAAAAATGAAAGATGCTTTTGAAAAACTTAAACTAAATGATGCGGCTCTTATGTATTCAGCTGAATCTTCTGCTAGCTTAGGACAGGGTCTTCGTGTCGGTTTCCTTGGTCTTTTGCATGCTCAGATTACTCAGGAAAGACTTGAGCGTGAATATGGTCTTGATATTGTAGTAACTTCACCATCTGTTAACTTTATCATCGACGGAAAGACAATTAACAAACCTTCCGAATTTAGTCCAAGCCCACACTCTAAAGTTAGGGAGCCATATGCCAAGATTACAATTTTTGCTCCCCAAAAATACTACGGACAAATAAACGAACTGATTTATAAAAAGAGGGGAGAAATTAGGCATTTTGAAAATATTGGCGCGTCTTTAAAGATTGAAGCGGTCATTCCGCTTCTTGAAATATTGATCAGTTTTTATGACGAGCTTAAATCTCAAACTTCGGGTTTTGCCTCCTTTGACTTTGAAGTAATTGGTTACCGCGATGCTAAATTGGTAAAGCTAGATATTTTAGTAAATTACGAGCCGGTTGAGGGGCTTGCTCAAGTAATTCCGGTTGAAAAAGCTGAGGAATTCGGTAGGAAACTGGTGGAAAAATTAAAGGAGGAAATCCCCCGTCAAAATATTCCGATTGCCATACAGGCTGTTATTAATTTTTCGAAAATAAAAGGAGGAGTAGGCGGAAAAATTTTGGCACGTGAGACAATTCCAGCATATCGAAAGGACGTTACAGCAAAACTCTATGGCGGCGATATTACGCGAAAAACGAAACTTTTGGAAAAACAGAAAAAGGGTAAAAAACGAATGAAGAAATTTGGTCAAATAGAGATACCACAGGAAGCTTTTCTAGCAGTGTTAAAGATTTAAAAGTTAGAGAGCAAAAAGAAGAAAGCCTCCAATAATTGCAAGGATTATGCCAAAAACTCCTATTCCGATTATTACATCCGAAGGACCAGGAGCCATGGTTGGGGTAGGTGTTGTTACAACAGGAGGAGGAGATGGTTGGGCAGCATTAACAGTGATTGTTTGTGTGCAGGTTGTAGCACTGCTTACTCCACCGCTATCATCTGTTAAAGCGGCAGTTGCCGAAAAAGTGCCAGCATTGTTGTATGTATGGGAGATTTGAGCACTTACCGTGCTTGTTCCAATACCTCCTCCCTCTGTCATGTCCTGCACTGCGCCGTCTCCAAAGCTAAATGCTACTTTATTTATTGTTCCGTCCGAATCACTGCCTGATGCTGTAAGTGTTATTGAATATGGAGCAGTACCGCTCGTCTCTCTATCAAGAGATAAAGCAGTACAAGTTGGCGATTGATTAACCGGTCCTCCCGGACCCGGTGTTGTTGTTGGCGTAGGCGAAACCTGTGGTGTTTCTGTTGGTGCAGGAGATAGCGTCGGAGTTATCCCTTGTGTTGGCGTAGGAGTAAGAGTTTCAGCTTCTGTTATGGTTACACTTGCTGGATTTGTTGTTGATAAAACGTTTGTATTAAATTGGTCTCCTTGGCTTGTTAAGACTTGAGTCTGGCTATCAAAAGTAATTTTTGTAGGCGTACCCGGATCAGTGATCGCTGTCGCTTTTAATGTTAACGTACCAATTTTTGTTTGTTTTTGTATTGATGCTGTTGGATTTGAGCCAACTGCAAGATCTACTGTGATTTTACCCGCAGGGTCATATGTTGGCACAGGTGGTTTACTGGGATCAAAACCCGGGAAAACAGTTGTATTAATAACAAATCCGTCGCCTGATTTTGTTAATTTTGTCGTGTCATAATCGATAACTAAATGAACAAAACTTACAAAATTGCTGCCTGGATCCATCATAACGTCAAAGCTTACATCTTGACCTTTGCTTACTGTAGCAGTAAGAGGCTGAAAAGAAAGTGTTGTAGATGGCGCGGCTCGGCTTTTAATTTCCTGCTGTTTTTGAACAAGATAGACTGTAAGGGGAATTGCTATAAGAAGAATTGCTGCAAGGCCGAATAGGATTAGTTTTTTCGGAGTAAATATCGACATATAAGCCTTAATTTATCGTATAGAAGAAAAAACACTATGTCAAGCATACTTAACTATAGGTTATTGACAGCGAGAATATTTTGTTGTATAAATTTAGCAATCACTTCTTAAGAGTGATATTTTTTCGGTTTAGAAAGCTATGGCAGGGAAAAATAAAATTAAACCACTTTTTGACAATGTTCTTATAAGACCGCTTGAAGCAGAAGAAAAAACTCCAAGTGGTATTATTCTTCCAGATTCTGCGAAAGAGAAGCCGCAGATTGGTGAAGTTATGGCAGTGGGACCGGGCGCAACAAACAATGATGGAAAACTAATTCCAATGATGGTAAAAGTAGGACAAAAAGTTATGTATAAAAAATGGGGGGGTAATGAAGTAAAAGTTGATAAAGAAGAGTGGGCAATTGTTGAGCAAAAAGACATATTAGCCGTTGTCGGCTAAATTGACCTAATTAACCTAATTGATCTAATTTCTAAATTTTAGGTTAATTAGAAATTAGTAATTAGAAATTTTCAGGGTATGGCAAAACAAATTATATTTTCAGAAGAGGCAAGGCAGTCACTGGTTAAAGGGGTAAATGCTCTGGCAAAAGCAGTAGTTACGACCCTGGGACCTAAAGGGAGAAATGTTGCTTTAGATAAAAAATGGGGAGCGCCGAATGTTGTTCATGACGGAGTGACTGTTGCAAAAGAAATTGATCTTGAAGACCCATTTGAGAATATGGGAGCCCAGCTTGTAAAAGAAGCAGCTTCAAAAACCAATGACGTTGCGGGAGATGGAACAACAACCGCAACCCTTCTTGCTCAATCCATAATAAATACAGGATTTAAAAATGTCACCGCAGGCACAAACCCAATGATGCTTAGAGCAGGAATGGAAAAAGCAGTTGATACAGTTGTTGCCGAAATCGGAAAAATGGCAAAAAAAGTTCAGGACGCGGATGTTGCAAAAGTAGCAACAATCTCGGCGCAGGATGAAAAAATCGGCTCTCTTATTGCCGAAGCACTTTCTAAAGTCGGAAAAGACGGAGTAGTGACAGTTGAGGAAGGAAAAGGACTTGAGTTATCGATTGATTATAAAGAAGGAATGGAATTTGACAAAGGTTACGCATCTGCTTACTTTGTGACCAATCCGGATAAGATGGAAGCAGAAATCGAAGATCCACACATTTTAATTACAGATAAAAAGGTTTCGGCTCTAAATGAACTTCTGCCATTTTTAGAAAACCTTGTTAAAGTTTCTAAAAATTTGGTTATTATAGCAGACGAGATAGAAGGAGAAGCCTTGGCAACACTTGTTGTAAATAGGCTTAGAGGGACCTTTAATGCTTTGGCAATCAAGGCTCCGGGATTTGGAGACAGAAGAAAGGAAATGCTTGAGGATATAGCAATATTAACCGGAGGAACTGTTATATCAGAAGATACCGGAAAGAAATTTGAGAGCGTAACTGTTGAAGATTGCGGCAGAGCAGATAAAGTTTGGGCAGATAAAGAAAATGCAAGAATAATTGGCGGAAAGGGGGAAGCTCAAGCGATTAAAGCAAGAATTGCTCAAATAAAAAGAGCAATAGAAGAGACAACATCGGATTTTGATAAAGAAAAACTCCAGGAAAGACTGGCAAAACTTTCAGGAGGAGTTGCCGTAATAAATGTGGGAGCTGCAACAGAGATTGAGCTTAAGGACAGAAAAGAGAGAGTAAACGATGCGGTATCGGCAACTAAGGCAGCGATCGAAGAAGGAATTGTTCCGGGCGGAGGAGTAGCTTTGCTTAGAGCAAGAAAAGGTCTACTAAAACTTAAAGAAAGCTTGACCGCTGCAGAGGAAAAAGTTGGAGTAGATGTCCTTTATAATGCGCTTGCCGAGCCGATTAGATGGATAGCAAAAAATTCCGGCGCAGATGAAGGTTGGGTTATGAAGCATGTTGAAGATTCAAAAGTCCCAGATTACGGTTTTAACGCAATGACGCTTGATTTTGGATCCATGACAGCTTTTGGGATTGTCGATCCAGCAAAAGTAACGCGGTCTGCAGTCCAAAATGCAGCAAGTATTGGAGTGATGGTATTAACTACAGAAGCTTTGGTAACCGATATTCCTGAGAAAAAAGAAGCCGTACCTTCAATGCCGCCTGGTGGCATGGAATACTAAGGGAATTTTTAAAGTTATCATTCTCTTTGGTATAATAAGTTCCACCCATTATGAAAAGACTTCTTTTTTACATTATCCCCTTTTTAGGAGTATTGATTACCTTCGCCGCTATCGTATTATTTTTTAATCAGAATTCCGGCAAAGGAGCTTTACAGGTAACTGCTGTTCCCCAAAGCAAAGTATATTTAAGCGGAAAGTTAATTGGAGAAACTCCGCTTTGTAAGTGTGATCCAAAGGATGTGATTCCTATCGGTACTTATAGGATTAGATTAACTCCAAAAGAGGGAAACTTAAAGCCCTATGATGAGCAGATCGTAATTAATAAGTCGACTTTGACAGTTGTTGATAGAACTTTAGGAGAAAATTCATCAGGAAGTGTGATAACATTGGTACCCCTTTCAAATAAAAAAGAAATAGAGCTTATGGTAATTTCTTTTCCGGATAAGACAAATGTATTTTTAGATAATAATCAAAGGGGAGTAACACCTATTCTGCTTAAAGACGTAACAGAATCGGATCATGAACTAAAGCTTACAAAAGATGGATATCTTGATAAAACCTTGCGGATCAAAACCACATTGGGTTTTAGGTTAAAGTCAGTCGTTTTTTTAAGTGTAAATCTTAATATCGCAAGCTCTTCTGCTCAGTCGTCCTTGTCTTCCCCGCAAGAAGTCAAAATTGAAAAAGTAAAAATTCTTGATACACCCACAGGATTTTTAAGAGTAAGAGAAGATAGTTCTATTACATCTTTAGAAATTGGAAGAGTATCTCCGGGAGATAGTCTTGAATTAGTAACTGAAAAAGAGGGATGGTTTCAGATAAAAATGACGGATGGAAAAACAGGATGGGTCAGTAGTCAATACGCCAAAAAAGAGTAATTAAGGAGCTATAAAATAAACTACCCCAATTACTAGAAATACCCAAATAATGACAGTTATTAAAAGAGGCCTGTCTGATAAAAGGACTTTTTCAGGGCTTTCTCCTTCATGTTTTTCATAAATATCCTGAATATAGCGCATTAGTCCATAGACAACAGGAGCAATTGTTATCATTAGCCATTTTCGATAGAAAAATGCTGGAAAAAAATCCGGAAGAAAAATCTTAAGACCCAATTGAAATCCTTTCGGATTTTCTAAAAATGTAAAAAGAGAGTAAAAAACAAATGTCGAGGTTGCAAATGTAGTAGCATAGACATCAAGCAGTCTTTCCGAATAATGAGAAAGAGATTTTCGAATACTTGCAATATTTGCATCTTTTACTTGAGAAACTAGAGTGAGTTCTGATTTTCTTTTACCAACTGCCAAGAAAAGAGAAAGAGAAATTGCCGTTAGTAGAAGCCAAACAGAAATATGAAATCCCGAAGCAAATTCACCTGCGTATACCCTTAAAATGTAGCCAGTTGCTATTGCTAAAATATCTGCAACTGCGATAGCCTTTAAGAAGAATGAGTAGAAAAATTGAAGCAATAAGTAAATTAAAGTAATTATAGAAAATGTTAGAGTAACATACTTTAGTCCTACAAAAAGAGATCCTAGTGCAAGAATTGCTGCAATAAAAATAGCAAGAGTTAACGGAATATCATTATGGGCAAGGGGCCTAAATTTTTTAAATGGGTGAAGCCGGTCGCTTTTAATATCGAAAATGTCGTTTATTATATAAGTTGCAGAAGATAAACCGCATAAAACAACAAATCCTATCAAAACTTTATCCAAGACCAAGGGGTTAAAGAGTTCGCCAGAAAAAGTTATCGCGGCAAATATCGCCAAATTTTTTATCCACTGCCTAGGCCTTAAAAGTCGAATTGTATTAAATATTAGTTTCATTATCATTCCTCTCAAGCGCAGAGTGTAAAAATAGTAAGAATCCGCCGACTATAATAATTACCATGATAACTGCAAAAAGCTTTCCTTTACTCGTCAATAACAAAGAAAGAGAACCTAATATAGCAGAAATAATCCAGTAAAACAATGCAATCCTTCGTTGCCCGTATCCTAAGCCAAGTAGAAGATGATGGAGATGCTTCTTGTCATGCCAGAATGGAGATTTACCCGAAAGAATTCGCCTTACGACCGTAATTACCCCGTCAATCATTGGGACCCCCATTACTAATATTGCCGTAGCAAGCTTGGCGCTTGAAAGTATAGATAATGCTCCAAGCAAAAGATAGATCGAGGTAGCCCCGTACCCGGGAAAAATTTTAGCAGGATAAAAATTAAAAATTAAAAAACCTAAAGACGCTCCCGCAAGAATAAAAGAAAGTTTTGCTGAGATTAAATTTGTCTGATCTATAACAGGAAACCTTAGGCTTAGTATTCCTATTACGATAGCTGATATCGCAACTATTCCCGGCATCTGCCCATCTACACCCTTACTCCAATTAAGCATGTTCATTACCCATACAAGCCAGATTAATGCAATAATGTCTGAAATTACAAGGATAGAATGATGTCCGAAAAAATCAAACGCGAATCTAAATATGTTAAGGTAGAGAGTTCCACCGAAAGGATTTGTAATAAATTGTATCCCTACTCCGCTTCCGACAATTATCAGTCCCGCAATTATATTAAAAATAAAACGAACATAAGGAGATAAATCATACTTATCGTCTAAAACGCCGACAAGAAGAGAAATAAAAGATGCTAGAAACAACGCTATTACAATTTTTGTTAAGGGAAGAAATAAAATTCCCGCAACAAAAACTCCGATAAACAGAGGAATCCCTCCTCCTCTTGGAATGGGTTTTTTATGAAGAATTGCAGGATGCTTATGTTTTTTAGGATCATCAATAATTCCCAACCTTTTAATAAAAATAAGAGATAGAGGTGTGACGGCAACAACTGTAATAAAAGAAATTAGAAAAGGCAAAAAAATTACTTCGTACATTTATGTAATTAACTGAATCGTTCTTATGATAAAAAGAAAGGATAAGAAAGCAATAAGAATGCTTAATACTGCAAGCATCCGAGATATTATTTGCGATTTTTTATAAATAAAAGAGAGAATAATTGCATTAAAGATTGCAACAAAAATGGCAATTCCCAGTGGAATAAAAATTGTAAATGTTGTTCCAAGTCTTTTCTCCCCCCATGGTAATTGGTTAAAAAGAGGTATATAAGGGGGGAGCAATCTGATGTTTAACAGAACATAAATAAAAATAAGAAGGATCAGTATTAGAGTTACGAGGAATCCTCCTGATATTACTTTATCTTTCTTAGCTTCATTAAAAAAGCCGTTCATAGATAAGAACGTTGTCTATTTTTACCCCTTTGCCATAATTGTACAAAGAGAAAGGAATTTGATTTTGGTCGGGCATTATAATAATGAATTTAGGTTTTTTTCTAGCTAATGCTTCTTTCGTATTATTAATTCCATCCCTGTACCCACTTATATGATATGCAACAGCATAGCGGCCAGGAGGAAGCTTACCAGAGAGCGTATATACCTGAGCATTGTTACCCCAAATAAAGACATTTTCATCTTTTATGCTTTTAGTTTTTATAAATTGGGCAAGTTCGTAATCGACAGGAGTCTTTCTGTCAAAAAAGCCTCGGTACTGCGCAACTGTTTCTCTCCCTGTTAAAAACCTGAAGAAATTTTGGTAATAAGAAAAAGTCTTTCCGTAAAATGAGAAGTTTGCGAGGATCAAATAAAATGAGATTATAAAAATTACAATAAGAGGAAATTGATACTTTTTTTCCCAAAACAATAGCCCTATTAAAAGAGAAAAGCTTGGAATAATAATTAGAACATAGTGGGTATAGGAACGCCCCGCAAATAATGCGTTAAAAAGAGAAAAAGCAAACCATATTAGAATGAAAAGAGCAGATTTTGAAAACTTATTTCTTCTTATAAGAAGAAATAGTGTGAATGATATGAGAAGTAGTAATTTAAAAATAAGAAGACCTTGAGGAATTATAAATTTGTTTCCATATCCCACATATCCCACATTTTGAACAAATATCGCTTCTAGAAAATATTTAAAAACAGAGAATCCATTAAAAAGAAAAAATAAGGCAGAAATAATTATCGGAAAAAGAAATCCCAATACCAACGGCATCAGAAAATAAAGACGATTATAGACAATTTTTTTAAGGTTTGAAATATTCTTAGGTAAGTTTAAGATAAAAAGAAAAACAAAAAAAGCGGCGAAATCAAAAATACCGACGATTTTGAATAAAAAAGAAATACCAAGGAGAAAACCAGATAAAACAAGCACTTTATTATTTATTTTTTCTTTTGTGTCAAAAATTAGCAAACCTGCGAGGATTATAAAAAGTAGCATAAAGTTTTCGGCATTTGCAATATTCCCTTCTACAAGAGGCAGTGCGAAGAGAAAACCAAAAATCGATGTCGAAAGTATAGCAATTTTATTACCTCTTCCTTTTTCCTGAAAAAGTTTTTTTGAAAGTGCATAGAAAGCAATTAAAGCAAGTATTCCAAAGACAACAGATACAAGTCTTAACCAAAATTGATCCGAGTTAAAAAAAGAATAGAGAATATAAAGAAGTGGCGGTTTGTTATCCCAAATGTCCCTATATAAAAGCCGACCATTTCTAATAGCAATTCCTAGAACTTGATATATTCCCTCGTCTCCGTACCAATAAGGTTCAAAAAGAGAGGGGAAGCGAAGTAGAAAAAAAATAAAAGATGCTACTAGCAGAAACCAGAACTCTCTGTTTTTTTCTACCTTTGCTAAAAATTTCATACGTTCAATTCATTCAGTATGACCCTGAGCTTGGGCTTCGACTGAGCTCAGCCGAATGTCCCGAACGGGTCATATTTTTTCTGTTACTTTATATTCTAACCTTTTTCCCAGCATAAGTTGAGTGTGAGAAATGAGAGCGGGTAAAGTAGAAAAGAAAAATCCTACAATTGGAAGAAGTATAAATTCAAGCGGGAAAAGAAACTCGCGAGTTTTATTTAAAGACTGATGCTTGGGTCTTCCCCTAAAATCAATAATCACGAGTATTAAAAGAGCAAAAAGACACGATGTTAATATTGCCCCTGCCATGCCGGGAAGTCTATAACCAAGAGTCGTTCTTGAGAAAACAGGATTGATAAATGGAATTATATTTGCTGCAATTGTTATTATAAACCAATTAACCGGCCATAAGAAATGATCAATAAGAACATTGTAGAGCATAATAGTTTTTCTAATAAAAGGAACATTGGGGACTGTTAGCCACCATTTTATAAAGAGTGGATCATCCGATACTCCCCATGACCATCGCCTTTCCTGATCATATTTATTTTTAAGACTTTTAAGATAACCTTGGGAAAGAGGGGCGTCCATCGAAGTTTTTAAAAAAATTGGTTCAACCCAAGCATTCCCTTTAAGTTTATAAAAAGCCTTGAAGAATATTCTGTAATCTTCGGGAATAGCGTCTTTATCCCAGTAATCAATTTCCTTTAATAATTTAAAAGAGAGGGAATAAGTGGAGTTGGCAACCAGTTTATCGTGCTGTACGAGAACTGCGGTTCTCCATATGCTTCCAAAAAAGGCTATAATACGTGTTGGAGCCGGAATTTTCCAGAAATTATTATAGTTCACATTTGCCGATTGCCAGAATTTATTATAACGCTTCCCATCGGTTAAGAAGCTGTGTGTTAAATAGGCAAAATACTGTCTGTCAAAAATTGAATCGGCATCAACAGACGACACTGTTGCAAAATCTAAATCAATTAAGCCCTTTTTAATTAATTTTTTATAAACTTGTTCTCCTGCATAAGCTTCGTTTGAGGACTTGCCTTTTACCTCACCCTTTATATCGGGATGGTAGGTTACGAAAACATCGCCGAATGTATTTTTGAATTCTTTGATAAGTATATTTGCTTTTTTCTTTGCCTCTTGTTCTCTTTTTTCCATTGCAAGAACTACAAATAGTCTCTTTGTAGGAAAAGTCTGAGCTACTATCGCTTTTAATGTTGTTCGGAGTTTTTCTATACCTTCTTGATAATTAGGAATAATTATAATATGGTTTATTTGCTCAAAACCCGAGAGCTTAGAAGATTTCTCTAGCCAATTTTGATTTTCCGCCTCTTTTATTTTACCTGAGGAAATAAATGCAGTTATTGCGACAGAAAAAGATTTATAGAGCCAATAGACATCAAAAAACAAAATAAAATAAGCAACAACGTAGGGAATTGTTAAAGACCCCCATATGGGAAATAAAATTAACGTCCAGGAAAAAAATCCCGGCAGTATTTCCAAGAGCCTTCTCGTTTTTATTGGGTATCTTGTGAAAATTTTATTAAAGAAGTCTGTCATATATTAAAGATATTATGAGCGTTCTCTGTTGTTTTCTCAATTATTTTTTCAAATGAGACACTTTTAATTTTTGCTAAAAACTGCCCAACAATTATAACACAAGAGGGCTCATTTCTTCTACCTCGATGGGGAATAGGGGCTAAAAAAGGGCTATCTGTCTCCGCAACTATTTTATCAAGCGGTGTATATCTGACCAGATCAGAAAGAGAAGTATCTTCTCCGGGAGGAAGACCTTTATATGTAATATTTCCGTCAAAACCAATATAAAAACCTAAATCTAAAACTTTTTTTAAAAAATCAATATTCCCGGACATACAGTGAAACATTCCGGGAGGATTTAAAAGTTCAGTTTTATAAGCAGAAAGAATCTTAAGAATATCTTTTCCAGCATGACGATTGTGGATCTGAAGAGGAAGTTTTAATTTCAGCGATAGCTCAATTTGTTTTACAAAAACATCTTTTTGAAGTTTCGGATCAACAATATCATTGCTTTTATACCTAAAATAATCGATTCCCGTTTCTCCTATCCCGACCACTTTTGGATTTTTCGAAAGATTTTCAAGTTCAGAAAGCCAGTCTTTCCCGAGTTTATCTGCATGATGGGGATGAACACCGATTATTGCATAAAGGTTGTCGTATTTTTCCGCAAGTTCAATAGCTTTTTTACTCGAGTCAATCTTAGTTCCTACATTTATTATTTTTTTAACTCCAGCATAAAAAGCTCTTTTAATAACTTCATCATAGTCTTTCTCAAAAGCGCGGAAATTTAAATGGCAATGAACATCAACCATAAAAAATAAATATTAAAAATAAAAAATCAAAAACACAAGTTAAGAATTAAAAGTTATTATATTCTTGGAAATAAAAGATTTTGAGATTTAATATTGGGTCTTTTGAATTGGTCTTCGATTTTTTCTGCGGTTTTCGGTAAGAAAGGTTCTAGAAGAGCTGCGATTTCCTGAATTTGATCAACCGAATGAGCAAGAACAGATTTTAGCCTTGGATCTACGCTTTTTAAAAGATCCCAGGGTCTCTCATCATCAATAAATTTATCCAAACTCGCGATCTTTTTCCATACAAAGGAAAGAGCATCATTAAATCGAAACTGCGAGATTGCATCGGAATATTCTTCGATAGGAATAATATGACCGGAGTCTCTATCCATAGATCCCATCTGTACATAATTTGAATTTTCGCAAAGCTTTGCAACCCGGGCTATTAAATTTCCCAATCCGTTTGCCAAATCAGCATTATAAAGTTCTTTAAATTTCTTATACGAAAAATCTCCATCTGCAAACGGAGATATATATCTTAAAAAATAATACCGCAGGGGATCAGAACCATATTTATCGATAAGTTCTATTGGATCAATCACGTTTCCCAATGTCTTTGACATTTTTTTACCATTTACGGTTATATATTCGTGAACAAAAATACTTTTTGGAAGGGAAAGTCCGGCAGATAAGAGAAAGGCAGGCCAATAAACTGCATGGAATCTTAAGATTCCTTTTCCAATTACATGCAAATCCGCAGGCCACCATTTTTTGTATTTTTTATCATCCTTCTGCAATGCAGAACCGAATCCTATTCCGCTTTGATAAATATTAAGGGCATCAAACCAAACATACATTTTCTGTTCATTATCGCCCGGAACGTTCACTCCCCAGTTTCTCGCTCTTTTATTGGATCTTGAAATACTTATGTCCTTAAGACCCTCTTTAATAAAGGAAAGAGCCTCATTTTTTCTATTCTCCGGAACGATTTTTATTTTGTTGGATTTTAAAATTTCCTCAATTTCTTTTTGATATTTTGAAAGTTTAAAAAAATAATTCTCTTCACTAATTTTTTCAAGTTTCCTCCCCGGATGTTCAAAGCACTCTTCATTTTCGTTTAACTCACTTTTTTCATAAAATAGTTCGCACCCTACGCAATAAAGCCCTGCGTATTGTTTTTTATAAATGTCCCCATTTTTAGAACAAAGTTCCCAAAGTTTTTGTGAGGATTTATGATGATTAGGATCGCTCCCTCTTTGAAAAACATCAAACTTTACGTTTAATTTTTTAGCCAAATCTTTAAACAATTTGCTGTTTCTATCAACAAGCTTTTGAACAGGAATTTTTTCCTCCTCGGCTGCCTGGACATTTTTTAAAGCATTTTCATCTGATCCGCACAAAAGGAGGACATCCTCGCCCATCTGTGTATGAAATCTTACGATAGTATCAGATTGTACAAATTCCATTGCATGACCAATGTGAGGTTTTGCATTGACATAAGGAATCGCATTTGTAATGTAGAATTTATTCATGAGGTAATTCTATCAGAGAAAATATATTCGAACAAGAATTGGGGTTATTTTTTATAATTAAAAAATAACTCTAGAGTTATGAATAGAATTAAGAGCATAATTAAAAAGAATATGTGGGTTAGGTCTAAAAATCTAAGCAGAAGATAGGTTGAAACAAAAAGACCAATAAATATTCCTCTTCTAAAATTACTCAAGAGAAAAGAGAAAAGAAAAAAGAGAGAGGTAAAAATCAGGAGGAAGAAAAGGGGAGGCATGGTAAATGAAAAATTAAAAATGGAAAATGAAAAATCGGGGGAAAGAGATATCAATATATATAAAAAAATTGCTAAAGAAAAAAAACCACCGACTAAAAGCCAAATTGGTCTTTTTCGCCGTCTCATATTGTTAGTGTAACATAAAGTTTGATATAAAAATTACCCCTTGACAGGAATTAGCACTCATGCTATATTAGTGCTAATCAATCCCGATCAAGTCGGGATTGCAAATCAAAAATTCGAAATCTTAAATTCTAAATAAATTACAAATTATAAATACTAAATTCAAAAAAGTTTAGGATTTAGGTATTAGAAATTAGAGTTTGAATAGATATGCACAATCTCACCCAAAGACAGATTGAAATTCTAAGAAATCTTATAGAAGAATATATAGAAACTGCTTTGCCAGTGGGTTCTGAAACGCTTGAAAAAAAGCGAAATATTTCAGCTTCTCCTGCAACCATTCGAAACGAAATGGTAAAGCTGACGGATTTGGGTTATCTTCAAAAGCCTCACTCGTCTTCGGGCCGCATACCAACCCCCGCAGGTATGAAATTTTATGTTAACCAGCTAATGAAAGAAAAGGAAATTTCTGTTACAGAGGGAGTTGAACTTAAAGAAAAAGTTTGGGATTATAGAGCAACGCAGCAGCGGTTGTTAAAGGAAGTTGCAAGATCCTTAGCAGAAAAAACTAAGGCTTTGGCGATTGCAACGACCGATGAGGGCGATTTTTTCTGCGCCGGTTACTCAAATATTTTAGACATGCCTGAGTTTTTTGATATAGATATTACAAAAAATCTTTTAAGCGTTGTAGATGAGTTGGGATATTTTGACAGTATTTTTTCAAAAATAGAAAATGATGAAGATATCCATATTCTTTTTGGCGAAGAATTGGGTCCAAAACTTGCCGGCCCATATGGATTTGTTTTCGCCCATTATAAGACCCCAAAACATACGACCGGAGAAGTCGGAGTTATTGGTCCAACAAGATTAAACTACACAAATGTTGTTCCAACCGTAAGATACTTTAGTAATTTAATACAAGAATTAGCCGAAGGATGGTAACAACAATTTAAAATTTCAAATTTAAAATTAAAATGAGATGGCAAAGAAAAACACAAGACAAGATCATACAGAAGAGTTAACAAAAAAGAGTAAAGATCTTGAAAATCATTTAAAAAGAGTTTTAGCAGATTATCAGAATTTAGAAAGGAGAGTATCCGAAGGAAGGCAAGAGTTAATAAAAGCAGCTAATAGAGGACTTATTTTAAGATTATTACCGGCTCTTGATACATTAGTTATCGCACAAAAACATACAAACGATGAAGGACTTAAGCTTTCAATACAGCAATTATTCTCTATATTAGAAAAGGAGGGAGTTAAAAAAATAGAAACATTAGAAAAAAACTTTGACCCAAAATATATGGAATGCGTACAAACAGTAGAAGTCGACCCTTCGACAGGCTCAGGGCAAGAGGGAAAAGTTATAGAAGAATTAAAGGCGGGATATATGCTAAATGATAGTGTTTTAAGAGCAGCTCAAGTTTCAGTCGGAGGAAGTAGTAATACATAATACTTAATTTATTATGGGAAAAATTATCGGAATTGACTTAGGAACAACAAATTCGGCAGCTGCGGTAATGGAGGGAGGATCTCCTAAGATTATCCATTCCTCAGAAGGAAGAAATGTTACTCCTTCTGTAGTTGATCCGATTTCTCACATTGTGGGAGATGTTGCAAAACATCAGTTAGTCTTAAAGCCCAAAAGAACCGTATTTTCTGTTAAAAGATTGGTTGGACGAAAATTC
>MFOT01000016.1 GCA_001782475.1 Candidatus Levybacteria bacterium RIFCSPLOWO2_01_FULL_38_21
CTCGATTCACCATAATGGATCGTCGGACTCAAATTTAGACTACTCAACTGCCCTCTATATGAAGAAGCCAGATGTTGCCCTGGCTCAGATTGTAGTTAATACAGTCTCCTCACAACTTGGTTTGCCAAATCACGGAATTTCCCGCTTTGCCTCGGGAGTCTTACTAAAGGCAGACATGCCAGCCACCATTTCCGAAGGCTTCTTTTTGACAAATACTGTAGAGGCTGATTTGATTAAAAACTCAAATCGTCTAGATCAAAAGGCTCAAGCACTCTTCGCTGCGATTGAAAGCTATTTTGCTACCCATTGAGGGTACTCCACATACCATTTGCCTTGGAAAAGTCAAGTATGACCTTTTACATGCATGAAAATGGTCTGCTCCCTAACCCTGAGATTCTTAGAGCTACGATTGATAAGCTGTTAAGGGCTTTTGGGAATACCTGCCCCGTATCGAATGGTACTAGGGAACATTTTAAGACATGAGGTCTCTGACACTACGTGCGGTTGACAGAGGGACGAGCTGAGAGTACTATTGTGAGCAAATCAGTGCCCAAAAGGAGGTGAAAATATGAAGAGATTGCTAAAAGGATGTGGGCGGTTGGGTGGTCTTTCCCTAGTCATATTCCTCCTTGCGGCAGTGGTCGGTTTGTCTTCACCAGCTACTGCATCAGAACCAGCCACGATTACCTGTAAGCTGGATGTTGTAATTGACCCAGGGCCACCGCCTGTGAATATCTTGGTGACTATCCTCACTATAGAGCACGATGGTCAAGTGACACAGGTCATCTTTCACCGACCCCCGGCGGGCCCATTAAGTGACTGCAGTTTATTCAAATAAAGGTATTCTCTGTTTAAGCTAAAAATTCCTTTACCTTGGAAAAGTCAATGGTTCGATCCTTCGACTAGTTCAGGATCGTCCTGAGGAACTCGAAGGACGACTATGCTCACCATTGACGCTGAGAGAAGTCGAAGTGTCAAGTTGAAGCTAAAAAAGTGCTGCTCCCCCAATGTTAGTGCACTTAGGACGTTTTTTCTTGAGACTAAAGAGGAAGAGCTTGAGCCGATATTTTTATAATTCTGAAGCTAATTTAAAACCTTTACTTTTATAGAATTTATCAAAGCTAAAAATAGCGTTTGCATTGTTCTCATCGGCAACTGCCATAACTACACAATCAAACAAAGTATTTTTCTTACTTGTTGTTGGGCTGAAGTTGTTTAGAGCATTTGTTAAAGTCTTTTGGTTAACTTCTGCAACTTGAACATTTGGATCAGAAAAAACTACTGCCGTACCGTATGCAGTTGCACCGCTATTAAGTCTCGCTTGAAGAACTGTCGTTGCCTCTAAAATTGCTGAAGCTGGATAAATTACTTGAGCGCCTAGATTATTAAGATTATTTGAAATCTCAACAGCACGTTCGTGATTAGAATCATTAGGATAAGCCTGAGCCACAATTGCATCTGCATCGACAACTACTACTGGTGGTTTATTTGTTGCCATTTTGTTCTATCCCCCAAAGATATTTATCTAAATTAGCAGATAAGTCCTTTGGCCCTCGTGGCTGATACTTTTCTCCAACCTCTGCCACCCGTAACATTGCTTGTGCAGAAACGGTACCCTGCTGAGATACAGCAGTAATACCCTTTTCTAGAGCTTGTCTTATAACTTCCGCCTTGCTTTTGTTTTGGTTTTGAGCAGTTTGAGTTATTTTCTCCTCTAAATGCTCAGGGATATAAAGGTAAGTTTTTAACATGAAGATATATTAACATGTTGTACAACATGTTGTCAATTTGCTCCGCTCACCTTGGCATAGTATACCGAAAATGGTTAAGATAATTGAGGCATTTGAAAACCTGGGTTGGATTGGCCAATTGAGGGAAAGGTGGAACGCAATTAAGAGGTTACAGCCGAGTTTAACTGCAACAATTTAGTGCCTAGTTTGGGTAGATCTCTATATCTTTAGTGTGGAATTTCAAACCAAACCACAGGTTCCTTTCCGGCATTCCATCCGTCATGTCCAGGAGGTATAACTCCTACCTCGCCTGGGCCAAATTCTTCTTCTTTTCCATCATTCATCTTGGCATATAACTTGCCCGAAAGCACATAAATGAGATGGTGTTTCTGACAGCTCTCACCTCCAACAACCGGTTTTAAGTGTTTTGACCATTGCCATCCAGGCTCTGCAGTGATTCGCTGAATTTTGAAACCATCAATCGTAACAGACTCAACTTTTGCCTTTTCAGGCGTCTGAGTTTCCTCTGGCTGATTTAGACTCTTTTTCGAAAGATTTGCCATTCTTCTCACCTCCTCTCTTTAACTATTGAGGATGATTATAACAAAATAACTAACAGTAGTTACAGGAGTTATATTAAGGAGTTTTGCGGATCATTTTGCTCGCCCGATGGGACGATTTCAGAACGGCAGACTGGCCGGAAATCGTAGATTACCCAGAAATTACATTACAACAAACCCAACAATTGCTACAACTGGTCAACTAACTATTTTTGATTAAGTCAGCCAATCCAGCCTTGACAAAGATAAACATAAACAGTAGAATGTAACTACATCGTATATACATGGAAGAGATAATTCTACCTGATATTTTGGCGTTTGTTTGGGACGAGGGAAATAGTACAAAGAGTTGGGTGAAACACAAAGTATCGACAAAAGAACAAGAGCAAGCATTTTTTGATAAACACAAAAGAGCTTTTAAGGACAGTGACCATTCACAAAAAGAAGAACGATTTCTTTTATTTGGAAAAACAAAAAAAGGGAGAAGACTTATTATTGCATTTACCATAAGAAACGAAAAAATACGCTGTATCTCAGCAAGGCCAATGAACAGAAAGGAGGTGCCAATCTATGAAAAAGCCGCTTAAACTGCCTGATTTCAAAAACGAAGAGGAGGTACAAAAGTTTATGGAAAATACTGATTTTTCAAAGTATCTGGAACCCTCAGACCTCAAAAAAATTAGTTTTCCAAACCTGAAACCATCAAAACGCTTAATCTCACTGCGAGTAGAAGAATCTCTTGTAGAGAAGGCAAAACAAAAAGCAGAAAAGTTGCACATCCCCTACCAAACCCTCATGCGACAAATTTTGCATAAAGGGTTAGAAGCATAAACGCAGTTCAACTATGCTGGCTCCCCGCAGTTTACAAACGGAGTTTACACTGAGCGAAATCGAAGTGAACATTTTAAATCAGATTGTTGAAGAGATTAGGAAGTGGTTTGTGGAGAATACCTTAGTCTCAAATTTCCAACTGGAAATCATCTAGAAATAATTATTAAACAGCTTTGGGGATTGGTTTTTCCCAATCCCTTAACGCAATTCTATCGGCACCTGTATTTAGTTCCCAAATGTTTTGAAGTTTTCCTTTATACCTCCTTTCACTAAATCTTTTATTAAGGACTTCAACAGCAATGTTGTCTTTTATAAATGCTAATAGTTCCACAACCCGCATACGTTTAGGATCTTTAAGCTCGTTTTTCTCTAAAAGAAAATGTTGCAAAATAGCTCGATCGATATGTCCATGAAAGAAACCAGAATCTTCACGAACACCTGAAGGTCCATCTTGGTTATAGTAATAGTAATACCGTCTCCACATTTGATGTTCCTCTGACCATTGATAGCATCCTGGTGTTACTCCAGACCCAGGATCACCACCAGTTATGTTTGGAATTCTGCCGTGATAGCTAAGCATGTAATAGTAATAATCATCACATGTATAACGTGAAGGAGATCCATATTGATCATGAAAAAAACTGTCTACCTCCTTCAATTTTGGTGATGTTATTTGGCTATGTTTAATGGCCTTGAATACTACACTCGCTATTACACTTAGATGTCTCCTGCCTAAGAATAGGGCATTATTCATTATTGTATCTTTTATTCGCCTATCAATTACTGCTTGACCATATTCAATAATTCTCTGACTTTCTTCAGTCTCACGTGGTGTAATTATACTTGGAGAATCTATTTGTGACCGTGCTTCTTCTATTAATGGTAATAATTCTTGCCAATGTTCGGAGGTTAACGGTCCCCGTTCATGCAAAGGAGATGATTCTTGAACAGAAGGTGGGTTGGGCCTCTCTGCCATATTGGACACGAATTTTACGCCTGCTGTTTAAAAATGTCAAAAATAAAACTTCCGACTCTGAAAGAATCCAGAGTTACGGCACTTGAAAAACAGCGAAAATACTACAACCTAGTAGGAAAGCATATGACAGACTCGAATAGTCAAAATGAAGCAATTTCAAAAGCCTCTTTTGAGATTACTGAACAAGAGATAACTAGGCTTCAAAAAGAAGGCTTATCGGAAGATGAGGCTACTAAGATAGCTGGCCAAAACCTGGAATTTTCGGAAGAAAGCATAAAAGAATACGACAGGCGCTTCAAAAAGTATCTTCTGAAACTTCGTAAGAAACAGTAACTCCTATGAAATAGTGTTTTTTCGGAATTGTTCATATTCCTTTACTCTTTGGTCACTAGCAAAAACTAGTGACCATTTTTTAAGGATGAATATGAACATCAATGAAAATAGCAATCAATCGGTTAAAACTCTAGCCAACTCAAGCGAACCCCGCTTCGTCACAGATTATTTCCCTCTAGTTTGTACTCTTATTTACCATGACTTCCCAATAGTTTCAGTTAACCGAAACAGTCCCAAGCACTCTTATTTTGAGTTCATAGAAACCAAGAAGTTGAAAACAATCTCCGAACGCTTCTGGGCTGGAACACTTCGAGTAGAACCGAAAAAGTTTTACAACACCACAAAAGAAATCAAAAGCAGATTATATGAGCCATCTAAGGAGGGTCAGATATGAACCCTCAAAAAGTCAGTAAGCAGTATGCAAACAAAGAGGTTTTTGAACGACTCTACAAACGCGAACTTTCAAAGCAAGAATTGTTCGAAATTCAACGAAACATGACTGGATTCTTTGAAACCTTAGTAAAACTCGACCAAAAGATAAAGGATAGGAAAAAGCTTTGATTATGTAAAACAAAGCAACTAAAATTATTATAGGGCTTTATTATGAAAACAATTATTCTTTCCAGAGTATCAACAGAAGAACAAAAAGAAGCGAACAACTCGCTTCCCGCCCAAACTTTTAGATTACGAAAATACGCACAAGAACGCGGATTGAAGATATACAAAGAGTTTGAGTTTGACGAGTCAGCTTACAAGATAAAAAGAGAAGAATTCAGCGAGGTCATGGAGGAGCTTAAAACAAGCTCAGAAAAAATGGCAATACTTTGCGATAAGGTTGATAGGCTTATCAGAAACTTTAGTACCGACCTTGTGACCCTAGAAGAATTAAGACGGGAAGGTAAGATTGAGCTTCACTTTCCCTCAGACAACATTGTCTTGCACAAAGACTCACCAGCCGCTGATTTATTTCGCTTCACTATCGGGGTGAGCTTGGCTAAATACTATTCAGATACAATAAGCGATAATGTCAAACGAGCAATAGGACAAAAGATAAGAATTGGTAACTGGGCTGGCAAAGCTCCTATTGGCTATAAAAACGTAGAGAAAGCAGACGAAACAAAGTGGGTTGAGGTTGACCTTACAAGGGCTGATACTGTTCGTAAACTCTT
The DNA here is from genome assembly GCA_001782475.1 of Candidatus Levybacteria bacterium RIFCSPLOWO2_01_FULL_38_21. Classification (GTDB taxonomy): domain Bacteria; phylum Patescibacteriota; class Microgenomatia; order Levybacterales; family UBA12049; genus 2-01-FULL-38-21. Next base: position 5,600 of record MFOT01000016.1, read on the forward strand.
TGAATGGTATGCCACAGGTACCTTATCAATGGAGCTTCTGCGCAGAAAAGCACAAGAGGAAGGACTCACAAACAACACAGAGCTAGGGAAGCCCTTAACTAAGAGCCAAATTGACCATATTTTGAAAAACCCCTTTTATTATGGTGAGATGCGGTGGAACGGGAAATTGTATAATCATAAATACACTGCCTTAATTACCAAGGAGCTTTTTGATAAGGTACAGAAGGTAAAACAGAATTGGCATAAAGTGCCATTTCAATATGCGGCTATGCAATATCTATTTAGGGGACTATTAAGTTGTGCTAATTGCGGGTGTGCGATTACCTTTGAAACAGCCAAGGGTAAATACATTTATGGACATTGCACCAACTTCCACAAAAATTGCCCTAAAAAGGTATGGGTTCGGGAAGAAGTAATCACTGACCAAGTTGGTGAACTGCTTAAAAACCTCACAGTGCCAGAAGATGTGCTTCCAGAGATTGTAGATGCACTTAAAAAGGGTCATCAGGATAAAATCCAGTACCACAACCGCATTATGGACAACCTCAAACAGGAGCTTTCAAGAGTTGAAAACAGACTGGATAACCTCTTAGATGCAAAACTCGATGGGAGTATTACCCAGGACATCTATGACAGAAAGCTCAAGCAATACAAAGAACAACAGCAAGAGATACTGGACCAGATGAATAGACACAATAAAGCTGATGAAAACTTCTTTTATGAAGCAAACAAGATACTGGAACTATCAAAGAGGGCTTATGAGATTTTTGCTAACTCCGAAATGGAAGACCAAAGGGAGTTACTCAAGTTCCTACTTCCGAACTCGAAGATGGATGGCGAAAACCTCGTACCATCAA
>MFOT01000017.1 GCA_001782475.1 Candidatus Levybacteria bacterium RIFCSPLOWO2_01_FULL_38_21
CAAAACTTGTCCTTTTTCAACCTTCAGCACTTTTGTATTGTCTATCTTGTTGCATTCAGGGCAAAGAGGCCAAAAAATCTGCTTCATAGTATATTTTGGAAAGTGTATATTGAGCACTTTGTGTATCTTGTAGTAGTTGTTAAAAACAATTTCTTTGGCCATATCATAGTGCCCATGTTGATATAAAGACCATACATCTATAAATGTTGGGAAAATTTCAAGATTGTGAAACCTCGTTATAATTTCTTCTTGAAAATGTATTGAATAGTTGTTATGACATTTATAGGGATCTGGGATCAATTTAACTGGTGTACCATAATATTTCTCAAATTTTTTAATCAATTCCTTATCTTTTTTAACTCCAACTTTTAGTTTTGGATGGGTAAGCGGGTCAAAGGAATCATCAAAAAGGTAGAAAAAGACATTTTTACCTTTTTCTCTGAAGTATTTTACTATATTATCAGCAAGCAGGAACTCTCTCAAATTCCTCTCGTCTCCTAATCCAGAACTCGTGGTGCCAGCAGCAACGGTGATGATTTTAGAGGATATCCTCTTTTCCCGCTTTTCTAAAGTCTCTATTAATTCTCTATTAATAAATTTATCTGTCATAATCTACTACTTATTATAGCAAAAACTAATAAAGTGGTTTTGTTTATAATTAACTCTGGAGAAGCTAGTGGAGAAGGATCAAATGTCGCAGTTCCTATTGCAAAGAAAATTTTAGAGGAGTATTTTAAGAATAAATGACAGGAATCACTCCCGATTCAATCGGGATCAACTTTTGCCGCTTTACTTATTAAATATTTTATATCTAAGATTATTAGTATGGAAGAGAGAGATTATTGGTTGGGGTTTTCGGTTTTTCCGGGGATTGGGCCATTTAAATTTAAGAAAATTTTAAAAGAGTTCGGCACTGCCAAAAAGGCATGGGATTGCCCAGATGTAAAAATAACAAAGGTTCTTTCAGGAAAATTGGGAGCAAAATTTATTGATTTTCGAAGTTGGTTCTCAATAGGAAATTATCTTAAGAACTTAAAAAAAGAAAATGTCTGGTTTTTAACGCTCAAAGATAAATTTTATCCAAACCTCCTTTCTAAAATAAAAAACCCGCCATTTGTTCTTTATGGTAAGGGAATAAGTTTTGAAAAGTGGAAAGACGAGGAATTAGACAGAACTATTGCAGTTGTTGGTACTAGAAAGACTACTCAGTACGGAAGAGAAGTGACAAGAATTCTGGGAAGTCAACTGTCTCAGGCAGGCTTTATTATAGTATCTGGTTTAGCTATTGGAATTGACGCAATTTCCCACAAGGTAGCGCTTGAAAGCGGTAATAAAACAATTGCAGTCTTGGGGTGCGGAGCAGACTGCTGCAATCCCGAAACAAACAAAAATCTCTATAATGAGATTATAGAACAGGGTGCTGTTGTATCGGAAGTTCCCCTTTCCTATTCTCCATCCAAAGGTCTTTTTCCTGCAAGGAATCGAATTATTGCAGGCCTTTCCCAAGGTGTTTTGGTAACAGAAGGGGGAGAGGATAGCGGTTCTTTGATTACCGCAGACTATGCCCTGAGCTTTGGTCGAAGGGTTTTTGCAGTTCCGGGACCTATAACCTCGTCTCTTTCCAAAGGTCCCTTCAATTTAATTTCAAAGGGTGCTAAGCTTGTAACATCGGCAGATGATATCTTAAACGAATTCAAAATTCAAAAATCAAAAGTCAAAATTGAAAGTAAAAAGTCAAAAGGAGAGACCGAGGAAGAAGAAAAAATATTAAAAATCTTGGATAACGAATCTTTGCATTTTGATGAAATTGTCAGAAGATCGCATTTTGATTCTTCAAAGATTGGAAGTTTACTTTCGATTATGGAAATTAAGGGACTTGTAAAAAATACGGATGGAGGATTTTATTCCATCGCGTCCTGATCATCAGTCAGTTTACCTCTTGACAAGGTCTGTACAATTTAAAATATACTGTCTAAATCGATTATGAAATTATGAAAAATTTGGTTATTGTGGAATCGCCAACTAAAGCGCGGACAATCGGGAGGTTTTTAACAAAAGATTATGAAATAAAAGCTTCCATGGGACACATAATGGATTTGCCCAAAAGCAAACTTGGAGTAGACATAGATCACGGTTTTTTACCTCAATACGAATTGATCTTGGAAAAGAGAATGATAATTGCTGACTTAAAAGAATCAGGTAAAAAGGCAGATTCAATAATTCTGGCAACCGATCCCGATAGAGAAGGAGAGGCTATAGCTTCGCATGTCAAAGACTTGCTCAGCTCAAATCACAAATCACAAATCACAAATCTCAAATTCAAGAGGATTGTTTTTCACGAAATAACAAAAGAGGCAGTTAAGGAGGCTCTCAAAAACCCTCGGGACATAGATCAGGATTTAGTCGATGCGCAGACAGCCCGAAGGGTTTTGGACCGATTAGTCGGGTATAAACTATCACCTGTTTTATGGCAGAAAGTAAGAAGAGGACTTTCTGCAGGAAGGGTTCAGTCTGTTGCATTAAGGCTTATTGTAGAAAGAGAGCGGGAAATTGAGAAGTTTAAAAAAGAAAAATACTATACCATCAGTGCGCTGATGGTAAATCCAAAATTCAAAATCCAAAATTCAAAAGAGGAGACGGAGTTTGAGTTAATAGAGATAAATTTGGAGAAGGTTGAAACACAGCAAGTTTTGAATCTTTACGACGGGCAGTATAGAGTTACTAAATCAATATTAGGCAGCGAAGAAAAGGCGAAAGATGTTGTAGATGATCTCAATAAAAAAAACTTTACAGTGTCGGACGTTTTAAAAAAAGAAACCAGACGAAGTCCATATCCTCCCTTTACAACATCAACGCTTCAGCAGGAAGCATCCAGAAGATTTGGTTTTTCGGGAAAACGAACTATGACTTTGGCCCAGAAGCTTTATGAGGAGGGTTTTATTACATATCACCGAACAGACTCGGTAGCAATTGCGCAAAGTGCAACTTTTGCTTTAAGAAATTATGTCAAAAAAGAGTACGGAGATAAATATCTACCGGGAAAACCGAGATTCTACAAGACTAAACAAAAACTGGCGCAGGAAGCTCACGAGGCAATAAGACCAACCGGCCTGAACAATCAACCATCAACAATTAACAATCAACTGGGGAGAGACTACGGAAAATTGTATGATCTGATCTTCAGACGAGCTGCTGCGTCCCAAATGGCAGATGCTATCATTGAATCTACAACCGTTGTTGTAGATTCAGAAAATAAAAATGAAAAATTAAAAATGAAAAATGACGGAGAAAACAATTACAGACTAAAAGCGAGCGGGTCGGTTCTGCTATTTGATGGATTCCTTAAGATTACACCTCAGGCTTTAAACGATACAATACTTCCGGATTTTAAAGTAAATGAGGAAATAAATTTCAGAGAAATTCTTTGGAAAGAACACGAAACAGCTCCGCCTCCGCGGTACAACGACGCATCTTTGGTTGCAACCTTGGAGGAAAAGGGGATTGGAAGGCCATCAACTTATGCTAATATTATTTCAACGATTGAGGGACGAAGATATATAGAAAGACAGGAGGGAAGATTTTCTCCGACCTCGGTTGGGATCGCGGTTAATGATTTTTTGGTAGGAAACTTTTCTTCAATTGATGACATTCCCTTCACGGCCCAGATGGAGGATGAGCTTGATGCGGTTGCAAACGAAAAAAAGGAATGGGTTCCGGTTATCGAAAAATTTTATAGTGAGCTTGCGCAAAAACTTGAAGATGTTAAAGGTGCACAAAGGGTTAAGATAGAGACAGAAGAAACAGATGAGATTTGTCCAAAATGCGGTTCAAAGCTGGTAATTAGAATTGGAAAATTTGGTAAGTTTTTATCGTGCAGTACATTTCCAAAGTGCGATTTTACAAAACCTTATCTTGAAGAAGTAGGAATTCCATGTCCCAAGTGCGGGCGCCGCCCAGAGGGCTCTGCCCGGCGGGGGGGACAAATTATACTCAGAAGGAGTCGAAAAGGCCGCAAATTCTATGGTTGCTCAAACTACCCCGCCTGCACATTTGCTGCGTGGAAACTTGAGGATATTAAGCACTAATGTCATTCTGAACACTTCGATTGTCATACTGAACGATAGTGAAGGATCTCTAGATTCTTCGTTTCACTCAGAATGACAACCCTTGCTACTGCCCCGGGCATGGTGCGAATTCGCAGTTTGGACCTTGGCGACCCACGTATGTTTTTCCATTCGGACACAGTTTGGCATCTTGTGGGCATGCCACTGATTTTGGACACATGTCGGATGTTTCGGGAATTAAACACCTAGGTGTCGCATCTAAGCATGCGGGCCTCGGTTTGCACGTCGGCGTCGGAGAAGATTCAGAATCGATGAATTTAAATGTAGAAAACATTTGTGGCAACTCGTCTTTACTATGACTGGACCAACCAAATAAAACAAAAGCTCTATTTTTTCCAAGAAAAAATACAGACCGATTTGGATATCCAATAAGCCTAAGCTCAGGATTCTTATAGGTGGCAGTGACAAAAAGACCCTCTATTTTATTTGCATGAAGTACTTGTTCTTCCGTGGATACATCTTTAGAATTTTCCCATCCACCGGGAGAATATCCATAATCCTTTTTTTTCTTTAAGTCTTGTATTGTCCCAGAAAATGGAAAAACAGATAGAAAATAAAAGTCAGATTGAGTATCTCCAAAGACTATGCGTGTTTCATCTTCGGTTCCAGTAGCAGGAATAGGTGGAGAATTACCTATTCTTGGTTCTGAATAGCGATTGGGATACTTTATTTGATAGCCAACGATTGTATTTGTATATGTTTTCCAATTTGCGGTTTCATCGATAGGAGTTGGACTCGGCGTTGGAACGACTTGAGGAACAGTCGGTTGGGGTTTTGGTTTGGATTTTAAAGCCAGATATGTTCCGCCGAGACCTAAAAGTATTAAAAGAATTATGGCGATTAGTATTATTTTACCAGTCAAAAAAGGTTTTTTGGGCGGAGGATTATCAATATGCGGTGCGGTATGGACATGAGAGGGAGAAGTTTCTACAGCTGGATTTTGGGCGGGAATATTCTCGGGCGAGAGAGTTTGATTAGGTATTGGATTTTGATTACCCATTATTTAAATTATCATGCATTGCAGGAATATATGTCAAGCACTCAAGCCTATTACTAAAGATATACCAGTATATCTGCAGTAGATCAGATAAACGTTTGGCGACCGCGAGATTAAAAAATCTTAGCAAGGATAACTATCAAAGCAAGAATTGCTATTTGATTAATAATTCCCCAAGGCGCAGGCATCCTGTTATCAAACATTTTTTGGAATTTATAGAAAATCTTAAATGGTTTTAACCCCCAAAAATAATAAGGAGCTGTTAGCCAGTCAAGCGACTGGGAGATAAGTATTATTAAGAAAGCGTACGAAAGATTTGTTTTTGGAAAAAGAACAAAAATAATAAGATAAGAAATTGCAAAACCAATAAGTACATCAAATACCGCCTCAACAATAATTCTTTCTTTACTTTTCTTTCCGTTTGTCCCTTCGTCCCAATGAGGAAATAAATCTGCTGCTACATGAGAGACAATAGCAAGAGGGACTGCAAGGGCTGGGTTTCCGACTTTAGCAGCAATTACAGTTCCTATTATCGCGTGTCCTGTTGCAGTCATAGTTCGAATTCCCCACTATGACACTGAGCAAAAGTCGAACGTGTCATAAAGAACATAGTACCATACACATAAAAACTTGACAACCTCAAAGCTTTATGATCATAATGAATTGTGATTAAAAAAACAGTTTTGGTTTTTCTAATCTTAATACTTTTTGTTGTATTTCTTCCAATGTCTTCTTATGCGGGACCGCAAATTCCCCCGATAGCCGAGGGTCCCGGATTTATTCTTCCCGACAGCCCCTTGTTTTTCCTAGATAAAATAAAGCAGGAAATGCGTCTCCTTCTCGCATTTACCCCGCAGAACAGGGCCAAAATATATAGTGCCATCGCAGGAGAAAGACTTGCAGAACTCCGCTTTATGCTGGCAAGAAATAATAAAAACGGAATAGAGACCGATCTTAAGGGAATAACTGAGAATTTGGAAAACGCGGCAAACAGTCTTTCTGATGCGCGGTTTAGGGGAGAAAACGTAGAACTTCTTTCGGAAAATATTAACAATGATATTAAAAGAAAACAGGACTCGCTAGATATACTTTTGTCCCAAGCAACCGGAGAGCTTAAAACAATGGTTTTGGGGGTTCAGACATCTGTATACCAATCAAAAGCCAAAGTTGTTTCAGGACTTCCTTCACAGCAATTGGAAAATGAGACAAAAGAGGACCTGATGAAGCAAATCGAAACAAAGATTAAATACTCTTTTGACTCCTCAGCCGATGTCCTAACTAAGATTGAGACACTCCGAAAACAGGCGAGTGAGTCATCTGCAAAAACAATTATGATGCGGGAAGATGAGGTTAAGGCGGCGGCAATTTTTAAAAACCCCGCTCTTATTAAAGAAAAGCAAGCCCGCTTAGAACTTGAAAAGAAAAGACAAGAAAAAATTCTTGCTGCGTACAAAAAACTTTCAGATGCAGCAAAAAAAGCAAAGGAAGCAGTAGCTGCTTACAAAAATGCCCAGCAAGAACTTAAACAATTATTAAATCAGTCTACAAGTTCTCCTACCAACACTCAAAAGTAAGAAAGTCCTCTGATTGGTGTATAATATTTGGCATGATCAAACTTGGTGCGAAAGATTTAAGGACTGTTGCGCCGTCAGAAAAAGATTTAAAAAAAATAAAAAAAAATCCAATATATATTATTTTGGATAATGTTTTAGATACATATAATGTGGGTGGAATTTTTAGACTTGCCGATGCTGTCTCTGCTAAAAAAGTTTTTTTGTGCGGAGAAACAGAAACACCGCCGCACACTCGCATAAAAAAAGCCTCTATAAATACAAGTAAGTGGGTAAGTTGGCAGTACTCGCCTTCGGCGAAGTCTGCAATTGACCACTTACGATTGACCATTGACCATTTGAAAGTAATTGCTATCGAACAGAGTCCAAAGAGTGTTCCTTATGATAAAATCGATTATCAATTTCCCCTCGCACTGATTGTTGGGCATGAGAGCAAAGGGGTCTCAAAAGATGTTCTTAAATTATCGGATTTTATAGCAGAAATTCCGATGTGGGGCGTAAATAAGAGCTTAAACGTGATCGTGAGCCTAGGAATCGTTTTATATGAGGCAACGAGAAAGATTTAGATCAAATAACAACATAGAGTTTACAAGTAATTACAGAAAACATACGAGTAAGAACCCACTGCAAAAATTATTGATTAATAATTTCTTTAATAGTTTACTTGCGGCAATAAAAGATTTAAAGGTAGATTCAGTTTTAGATGCGGGATGTGGTGAGGGATTTACGCTTAATAAGCTCTATGAAAATAAAATAGGAAAGAGGCTTGAGGGAGTAGATTTTTTAAAAACAGCAGTTGAACTTGGAAAAAAAACTCATCCGCATTTAAAATTAAGACAAGGTACTATTTACCATTTACCATTTGAAGATAATAGTTTTGATCTTGTTATCTGTACGGAAGTTCTGGAGCATCTTGAAAATCCAAAAAAAGGTCTTTCGGAGCTCATCAGGGTTTCCAAAAAATATTTATTGCTTTCCGTACCGAATGAGCCGTTTTTCATGATGGCAAATTTCTTAAGAGGAAAAAACTTAAGCCGCTGGGGTAATGACATTGAGCACATTCAGCGCTGGACAAGCGGGGGATTTCAAAACTTTGTAACAAGGAGTATCCCTGCGCGAAGCTTACAAGGAGTATCCTTGCAAATTCTTAAAGTGCGCCACCCTTTCCCCTGGACAGTGCTCCTTTTGGAGAAAGATAAATATTTGTAAAGACCTCTTGACTTTTACTGTTTATATTAAGTAGAATTCTATTGTGGACGAAGAACTGGAAAATAAAAAAAATTTTATTTCCTCGTTTGATCCCAGAAAAAATCATACAAACTTTTTTTTGTTTCTTTTT
>MFOT01000018.1 GCA_001782475.1 Candidatus Levybacteria bacterium RIFCSPLOWO2_01_FULL_38_21
AAAGAGAACACAAAAAGCTTACGAGAAATTTATCTACGATGGTATTTTAGAGAATCTATCAGAAATTGATAGGTTGTTTGAAAAAGAAGAAGCGGTTTTTGGAACAAACAAATTCTCTACTATGGCAAAGAAGAAATATTTGAGAAGGAAGAACAAGAGAAGGAAGAATAAAAATTATGCTTAGTTTGGACTACCAAATCAATTAGTCTCAGGACCGTCCCCAAGCGGGTCCCATTTTAGTCCCCAAGCGGGTCCCATTTTAATTTTAATACCTGGTGACATTGTAGATTTCAAAACTATCTTTTGGATGTTTTCCGGTTTTACTGCCTGAAGAATTGCATCAATATTTTCTTTAAGCTTTTTCTCTCCAAAGGAAACTTTCCCCACGCTTAAATGAATTAAAGGAGTTTTTGCCTCAGTTTTAAAAGAAATTTGTCCTGCCTCGTATTTTTTTATAAGGTCTTGCGGATTTTGAGTAATTGTTCCGTTTTTTGGATTTGGCATAAGCCCTTTTGGTCCTAGGATTTTTGCGAGTTTTGCCAACTTTGGCATAGCGTTTGGGTGAGCTATTAAGATATCAAAATCTATATTGCCTGAATCAATTTTGTTAATTAAAGTATCAAGTTTTACTTGCCCTGAGCTTGCCGAAGGGTCGTCAGCAATTGCAACTTTTGTCTTTTTGCCTGTTCCGTGGGGGAAGGTGAGGCTTGCGGAGATTCCCGTTCTTACTGTATTTAAGTGAAGCTCAACTGTTTCATCAAACTTTGTTTTTTGGAATTTTACCAAAAGCATAAGAGCTTCCGAAAGAGAATAAACTTTTGATCTATCAAGCATTTGCGCTATTGTCTGATATCTCTTGGAGCGGACTCTTTCCTGTCTCTGTACTTTCTTTTTTTTCTGTGTTTCAGTGATTGCAGGTTTTCTATCCAATGCTTTTCTTGCAACCGCAGAATCACTGAGATTCTCTGAAGCACTGATGTGTGCTAGTTCCTCCTCGCTTGGACCAACAGCAACAACTCTCTGCCCGCCTTTTAAACCAGGGATTTTTGCGAGCTTCTTGGCCTCTCTTTTTTGCTTAGCTCTTTTCTTCCCTAGCTCTTCTCCTCCCGTTCCTATTGTTTTTACTCTTATTTTTCCCATAAACTCCCTTCGGTCGTAATATTATCAATACTACAAATACTACCAATAAGTACCAATAATTAAATATTTGTAGTATTTGACATTTGTAGTATTGGATTATTCAACTGTTACTCCCATTGATCTTGCAGTTCCTTCAACAATCTTCATTGCACTATCAGTGTCTGTTGTATTAAGATCGTCCATCTTTGCTTTTGCAATTTCCTCGACTTGAGATTTAGATAACCTCCCAGCAGATTCCTTTCCCGGTTTTTGCGAGCCTTTTTCTTTTCCTAAAGCTTTTTTAATCATCTCTGCAACAGGCGGTTTTTTAATAATAAAAGAGAAAGTTCGGTCTTCGTAAACTGTAATAACTGCTGGAATAATAATTCCTTTTTGTTCGGCAGTTTTGTCGTTAAACGCCTTGACAAACTCCATTATGGGAAGCCCGTGCTGTCCTAGTGCTGGGCCAACCGGTGGAGCAGGGGTTGCCTCGCCTCCCGGGATATTTAACTTGATGATAGTCTTTATTTTCTTAGCCATTTTTATTAGTTAATAGTGATTAGCATTTAGGGTTTAGTTAACTAATTCCTATACGCTATTTTCTATACGCTACAGCTTGCTCACTTGTAAAAAGTCTAGCTCAATCCTTCGGCAGGCTCAGGGTTTCGCTTGATTTCCGATTATAACTTACTGACTTGGAGGAAATCAAGCTCAACCGGTGTTTCGCGGCCAAAGATTGAAACCAAGACCTTAAGCCTTCCTTTTGTTTCGTCAATCTCGTCGATAGTTCCTAAGAAATCCGCAAAAGGACCGTCGATTATTTTTACCGCCTCCCCTTTTACAAAGGAAGTTTTGTAAAGAGGTTCTTCCATTTCCATAAACTTCTGGATTGCCTCGACTTCTTTTTCCGAGATCGGAGTCGGTTTATTCCCTGCGCCAATGAAAGAAGTTACGCCCTGAGTAGTGCGCACCAAAAGCCAGCTTTCATCGTCCAAAAGCATTTTAATTAAGATGTAGCCCGGGAAGATTTTTTCTTTTACAGATTCTTTTTTTCCGCCTGAAACTTTTATTGTATTTCTTTTTGGAACTATAGTGTCGAAAATTCTGTCCTCAAAACCAAGACTCTGAACCCTTTGTTTTAAAGACTTAACCACGCGATCCTCATGACCTGAATAGGTATGAACTATGTACCATTTGGCTAAATCAGACGTTTGTTTTTTTTCTATCTGTTCTTTTTTTTCCTGCTGTGTAACTTGATTATCCATAACTTATTAAATCTTAAATCCTAATTTCTCCATTCGACAGGCTCAGGACCCTGAGTTTTATCGAAGCGTAAATCCTAAATAAATCTCAAACTCCAAGTTTCAAAATTCGAAACAATTTAACAATTAAGCAATCAATCTTATCTATTTAAGAATACTTGGGTTAATTTTGTAAGTATAAAATCCGCTCCTCCAAGAAAAAGACCGACAATAAGACTGACCGCAATAACTACAAAAGTGAGTCTAATAACTTCTTCCCTTGTTGGCCAGACTACTTTTTTAAGCTCCTCTTGAACCTCTTTTAAAAAAATAACCGGACTTGCTGCCATTTTAATCTTTCCGCTCAAAACTAAATTTTTTCTTGGACCCTTGCCTGCCGGCAGGCAGGCCGTAATCCGCTTGACGTCCTGCAAAAAAATTTGTTTCTCGCTTCAGCTCAATTCATAAATTTTACCAAAATGCAATTGACATGTAAAGGGTAACAGGATAAAATTATCTGACTAACATTCATTATGAAGAAGATACGCAAGGCGGTAATTCCCGCGGCGGGGTTTGGAACGAGATTTCTTCCTCAAACCAAAGCAATGCCAAAGGAGATGCTTCCAATTGTAGACAAGCCGATTATTCAATATATTGTTGAGGAGCTTGTTGATGTTGGAATTGAAGATATTATTATTGTTACCGGCTTTCATAAAAGGACAATTGAGGATCACTTCGATAGACCAAGTCTTGAGCTTATCGAAAACCTAAGAAACGGAGGAGACAGTAAGCGCCCTTTAATAGACGAAGTTGAAAAAATTGCAAATATGGCTAATTTTGTCTACATACGACAGAAAGGGCCTTACGGAAATGGAACACCTCTTTTAAATGTTGAGGCGATCATTGGCGATGAACCATTTATTTATACCTGGAGTGACGATTTTATAAAAGCAGATCCTTCCCGGTTTAAGCAGCTTATAGATGTTTACAATGAATACGGATGCTCTGTTCTTGGTGCTGTTTCGGTAAGAGAGGATGAAGATTTTGAAAAATATGGATTTGCAGGCGGGAAAAAAATAAAAGACGGTTTGTTAGATGTTGATACAATAGTTGAAAAACCCGGCAAAAAAAACGCACCTTCAAATCTTGCAACAGTTTCGGGATTCATTTTTACACCCGATATCTTTGAGTATACGCAAAAGGCTCTGTCAAACCTAAGAGAAGGAGACGAGCTTTACTACAACGACGCCTTAAAGCTTATGCTCTCAAAAGGAAAAAGAGTCCTGGCAAAAGAGATTAAGGGAGGAAAATACTATGATACGGGAAATAAGCTTGAATATATGAAAACAGTGGTTGAGCTTTCGCTTGAGCACGCCGATATAAACGGGCAATTCCGCAAATTCCTCAAGGAGTTAAAGCTTTAGAAAATTTAATGAATAAAAAAAAACTTTTTGCTCTTGGAATTTTGTTTTTTTTAATTTTTGTTTTTATTTCTTATCTTGTTCATAGAGATTTATTTACCCAATTTGATTTTGATAATACAGTCAAGCTTCAAAACCATCTAAGCCGAAGACTTGATACACCTTTTTCTGTATTAAGTCTTTTGGGAAGTGCTGAACTCGTAACTATATTTCTACTAATTCTCGTTGTAATTAGAAGGAAACTTAAAATGGTTTTTGTTTTCGTGCCATATGCAATGGGGTTCTTTTTTGAGCTCTTTGGGAAAATTTTTGTTACTCATCCCGGCCCCCCATATCTATTTTTCCGCTATAATATTCCATTTGATTTCCCAAGTTCCTATGTTCAGCCCGGATCATCTTATCCATCGGGGCATAGTACCCGGACTGCGTTTGTTTCGGTATTGCTAGTGTTTATCATTTGGAAGTCCAAAAGACTATCGAGCCCTCAGAAGACTTTGCTTTCTTCTTTGGTCATATTATTTGACATTACAATGCTTTTAAGCCGCGTATATTTAGGTGAGCATTGGACTTCTGACGTTATAGGAGGGGGACTTTTAGGCTATAGTTTGGGGTTTTTATCTTTAGTCTTTTTATAACTTTATTGTTGCGCAGTCTTCCCCAATATCTCCTGCAGAATCCCCGTCATGGATTATAAATTGGGCGCGGTAACACACCTAAGTTTCTTCTCGCTCAACTGTAATCGTACATTCGGCAACAAGTGCGGCTATCGCGCCGAGCGCAGCTAAAACCGGAGCAATCGCAACTCCAACAACACCAATCGTTAAGGGAAACTGAATAAGTTCTTTTCCGCTTTTATCTTTTATAATAACTCTTCGAACATTACCTTCTTTAATAAGAATCTTTACTTTTTCCAAAAGCTCCTCACCCTTTACGCTAAAGGTTTCCCGTCTTGTAGATGTTTTTGAAGACTTTCCTGGCATATAAAACATTATATCATTTATCAACAAATTATGTAAATATCGACTTGTCGGCATGGGGTTGACTTTTCACAAAAGAATTTCATATACTATTAGTGCTCTTTGATATTAGAGATAGTTGGAGAATTTTCCTCTACAAATTCACCAGATATGAGGTACCCCTCACCTCCAGAGGTGAGGGGAACAAGGCGTCTTTCGAGTCAAGTGCGCTTGACTTGATAGCCTATCCTATATGTCATATACGGGGAAACACCAACTACCCTCGGTATCAAAGACAGAAATTATTTTTTTCCTAATATCTTCAGTTTTTCCCGCTAGGGGTTGTTCTTCTTATATTCTTTTTGATAGAATTACTGTGACCTGGCCGAGATAGCTCAGTGGCAGAGCAATTGTTTTGTCCCAGCACAAACTAGCCAAATTTGATAAAATTGGCTTAGTTTTGCGGGATCCCGTACATCTAAGCTCGCCTCCATAGCTTAATGGCAGAGCGGCGGTTTTGTAAACCGTTGATGACAGTTCGATTCTGTCTGGAGGCTCAAACTGGCGAGCTAGATGGTACTGGGATAAACACTAGGTCGTCAGTTCAAATCCGACAGACGGCTCAAGAGCTGGGGTGGCAGAGTAGCAATTGCACGTGGCTGTAGACCACGCGTCCGTAAGGACTCCGGGGGTGCAATTCCCTCCCCCAGCACAATAAGCCCGGATGGCTCAGTGGCAGAGCGAGTCATTGGTAATGACTAGGTCGAGGGTTCGATTCCCTCTCTGGGCTCAAAAAGAAAGGAGGAACTATGGCAAAAAAAGGAGAGCACAGAATAACCATAGGGTTGGTCTGCGCTGTTTGTAAAAACAGAAATTATGTTACGACAAAAAACAAATTAAATACTGAGCAAAAACTCCTGCTCAAAAAATATTGCAGGCATTGTAAAAAGAAAACAGAACATAAGGAAACGGAAAAATTAAAGTAAGAAGTGAGAGTATAGGTTAATCCTGTCAAGGCGGACTTGACAAGTAAATAAAATATCCGTAGAACAATTTCATGCAAGTTTTCAAAAACCAAACACGGGTACGCGGACAAAAATTGGCTATCCTGGCTGCGTTGCCATTTCGTATTATGATGCAAAAATTGCAAAAGAGCTTGAAGCCCTATATAATGCATTTACAATCCATAGGGGCGTTCGTTAATGGCTAAACGGGCCGCCTCCAAAGCGGCTCCTGGGGGTTCGAATCCCTCCGCCCCTGCTTGATATAGTTTGATGTATTTAACTTCTACTATAACTGCTTTATGCTATTGACTTCCGTACGAAATTGTGCTACGTTGTACAAATATGACACAAACACTTAAAGCATCAGATGTTAGGTCAAATTGGAGCCAACTGCTTAACAAAGTATTTCGGAATCAAACGCGAGTAATTGTTGAAAAGAGTGGTATTCCCATCGCGGCAGTTATTTCCGCTGAAGACCTTGCGCGGTTCACTCAATTAGAAGAACAACGAAAAGAACGTTTTAAAGTCCTTGACAGGATGCAGGAAGCATTTAAGGATATTCCAGATGAAGAAATTGAAGGAGAGGTTAGTAAAGCAATTAGCCAAGTAAGAGCGGAGAAGCGATCCACTACTCGCCAATAAGATATGATTTCGGCAGTTTTGGATACTAATATTTTAGCCTCAGGCGCTCTAACATCTTCAACTATCCCCAGACAAATCCTTAAAAAGTGGCGGGATGGCAAATTTGAGTTGATTGTATCTCAGCATATTATCAACGAGCTTAAAGAGACACTTAATAAATCTTACTTTCGAAATCTATTAAAAACTCAAGATATTGATGATTTTCTTGATTTGTTACTCAGCGAAGCAACTTTAACTCTTATAACAACTAAAGTTCGGGATGTTGCAACTCACCCAGAAGACGATTTAGTACTAGCAACTGCTGAAAGCGGAAAGGCTTCCTGTGTAGTGACTGGAGACCATGGCTTGCAAGATCTAAAAAAATTCAAAGACATTAAGATTGTAAGTCCAAGGACATTCTTTGAAATTCTCCATACCAAAAAGGCCGCATAATATTAAGTTGCAAAAGCGTATTGGTGTCCCATATAATAAGTCCCAACATAGTTGCTTAGTGCCCTGCCACGTTCAGTTTACATGAACGTGGCGTGCCACTTATAATTACTTTGTGTATTACTTCTACATTCTTCACAGTCTCAAAAATGGAAAACTTTATCTCGGTTCGACTCCAGATTTAAAAGCTCGGATTAGATCTCACAATAATGGTGAGAATAAAGCAACAAAACAAAATATTCCGTATGAATTAATTTACTATTCAGCTTTTAAGAATAAGGACGACGCTATAGAATGTGAAAAGTATTTCAAAACTACTGCTGGTTGGAAAAGACTTAACCGAATGCTAAAAAATTCTCTTAGGACATAATTGCTTACTACGATCGTGTAAACCGATTGTAGCGAGCCACAAACGTGAAACCGATTGTAGCGTAAGGCCTGCCAATTACCTGTGGGTTAAATTTCCTTCTTGAATTCTCAATATCTCAGTGCTATTCTTTTATCTATGTTGACAAAAAGTGATTTAAGCCAAATTCGGAAAGTAGTTCGGGAAGAAGTAGAAAATGAAGCGCAATCAATAAAAGATGAGCTTGGTTCGGATATAAATATGTCTCGGATGAGAATTCAAAGTGATATTAACGAACTAAAAGATAGGATAAAAAATTTGGAGATTAGGGTTTCAAAAATGCATGCGGAGCTAAAGAAAGAAATAAAAGCAGTTTCTTACTTTTTGGATAAAGATATCGTAAAAACTATAAAACGGGTTAGAAGAGTCGAAGAACATCTTGGATTATCAAGCGCCCAGTAGTTCCAGTTAGGCTCTTCTTAGTTCTTTACTTACCACGCTTCCGGCAGTATCTACTTTATAAATAATTACTTCTCCTGTTGCGATTTCCAAATTTTCAACGTCGGAATCGGAAAGTCCGTCCAAATACCTGACCAGAGCTCTTAAGCTGTTTCCGTGAGCAGATACAAGAACATTTTTACCATCTTTAAGTTTTGGCAAAATCTCACTTTCATAATATGGAACTGTTCTGTTATAAACGTCCTTTAAAGTTTCTCCATTTTGGATAGGAACATCCCAACCTCTGCGAAGTTTTTTAAATCCCTCTTCTCCGAGTTCCTTAAGAATTGACCATTTGTTTTTCCCCGTATAAACTCCATAATCTCTTTCCTTAAGAGCAGGGGAAACGATAGCAGGAATTTGCTCTTTTAGAACATATCCCATCTGCTTTAGTGTTTGCTGGGCACGAAGGAGATCTGATGTAAAAGCCAGATCAAATTTAATATTCTTGAGTTTTTCTCCTGCCTCTCTTGCTTCTTCCATTCCTTTTTCAGAAAGAGGAGGATCTTCCCATCCTGTCCAAATGCCGCGGGCATTCCAAGTAGATTCACCATGTCTTACTAAAGCTAAAATTTCCATAAGAAAAGTATATCAAATTCCCAAAAGTTTTTCGGCAAAAGACAGGAGGTTAAAAATGAGTTCTCCTAAGGAAAAACCGCCGATCGGGAATAAAAGAAGAAAAAATATTATAAAAATTCCAACTCCCGAGATCGATAGATATGCCGCGGCTTCTTTTTGGGGCAAAATAAGGGCAAAAACCTTAGAGCCGTCCAGAGGAGGAATGGGAATTAAATTAAAGATTGCAAGAAGAAGGTTAATCTGCGCAATCTTTGAAAGCAACCAAAACATGAGCGGTAGGAATGATCCTGCCCCGGTTTCTATAAGTCCGCCAGATGAGAAGGTAATAATTTTAATTAAGAAACTCGCAATAATGGCTATAAAAATATTTGTTAGGGGACCGGACAAAGAGACAAGCGCAATGTCTTTTCGGCCTTCCTTTAGATTAAACGGGTCAACAGGCACGGGTTTTGCCGCGCCAAAAATAACAGGGGAGCCGGAGATTATCAAAAGAAGAGGGAGAAGGACACTCATAAATGGGTCAATGTGCTTTCTAGGATTTAGGGTAAGTCTTCCGGCAAGTCTTGCGGTTGGATCTCCGAGCTTTTCGGCAACAAATCCATGCGCTACCTCATGAAAAATTGCAGAGAAAATAAGGATTACTAAAATCAAAAGCCCGGATACCAAGCCCATATTGTTTAAACTCTCACCATATGATATCATAAATGTCGCTCGGAACTAAATTTTTTCTCGGACCCGCGATTCGCTTGACGTCCTTCGAAAAAATTTGTTCCTCGCTTTTAAATCTATGGCTATGAAGTGTAAAAACTGCGGAAAAGGAATAATGTACGGGCATAATGTGTCTCATTCAAAAAGAAGAACCCGAAAGATCTTTAAGCCCAATCTTCACGTCTCCCGTGTTGTTGTGGACGGAATTAAAAAGAGAATGAAATTATGCGCAAAATGCATTAGGATGTTTAAAGAGAGATCTGAGGAAAAAACTGTAAAACCATCAGGACCAATTGTCTCTACAACTGCCTAGTCTCCAATTTCTAAATCCTAATTTCTAATTTCTAAACAAATCCCAAACATAAAAATCCAAATTAGAATAATTAGGTCAATTAGAAATTAGACCAATTTTGCGAAGCAATTCTTTTCCTCCTTCAGAATACCCATTTATAAAATCCTTATAGCTCATCGGCTTTTTTCCTTCGACTTGAATTATCTGTTCCGGCAAAAACTTAATAATTTTTTGTGCCTCAACCCCGCGGGTTGAGCCTCGAACGATTTGAAGTTTTGTCCAGACTCCGGGCCAAGGATAATATGCTCTTATCATTCTATCGATTTTTACAGGAGATGGAGGATTATTAATATCAAAATAACCGTCTTTTTTTGTGAGCGCTTTTGTAAAAGTTGCTTTTGAATGATTTTGAGGAACGGGTTTTAAATCTCCTTTGATATATTGCTTAATATTTTGATATAGAAAGTCAGCGCCAATTTTAAATAGTTTTTTATAAAGCAAATCTGCCGTATCATCACCGTCTATTTTTTCTTTTTGTTGAGCCAGAATCGGTCCGTGATCTACCTTGTCATCCAGTTTTGTCAGCGTTACTCCTGTAACTCTTTCTCCGTTTAAAATCGCAGTCTGAACAGGAGTAGGTCCCCGATATTTGGGAAGAAGAGAAGGGTGAATGTTTATGATTCCCTTTGGGAAAATCTTTAAAACTTTTTTTGGGATTATCAGACCAAAGTTTGCGAGAACGGCAAACTGACAATTGACCATTGACAATTGACCATTGACAATTGAATTATTCAAAGAAGTTACAGAGATATACTTAATTTTATTTTTAATACAAAAATGGGGGATGGGATCGGAAGGATTCTGTTCGGTAGTTATGACAAGAGAAAAATCAAAGTTTTTTTTAATGATTTCAATTACGGGAATAACATAGTTTGATGATCCAAAAAACACGATTTTTTGCTTCATAATTCGATTTCTTCAAACTCATCCTCGCCCTTTTCATTTTTGTGAGATTTATAGAATTGGCCATTTTGCTCAAGAACCCTTTCGGTAAACAAAACCCCGCTCAGATGATCTATTTCGTGTTGAATGATTGTTGCCATAAAGCCTTTAAATATTTTTGTATGATTTTTGCCCTTTTCATCGATGTATTCTAAAGTTAAGCTTGGTTTTCTTTTAACTTGCCCCCAAATGTTTGGCAGAGAAAGACAACCCTCCAGTCTCGTATTTTGTATTTTGTATTTTGTATTAGGTATGGGATCGCTTTTTTTACTTAATACTTGATACTTGATACTTAATACTATTTTTGGGTTTATAAATACTTTAATAGGGGATTTTGGAGTGGGTTTTATTACAAAAATAGAAAGTGGTTTTCCAACCTGAGGAGCCGCAAGACCTACGCCCTCGGGGTCTTTTGCCAAAAGAAGCGCCTGCTTCATCTCATCGATTAGTTTTTTATCGATTTTCTTAACAGGTTCTGCCTTTTGAGAGAGAACTTCTGAAGGCGCCGTAATTATTTTAATCATTCCTGAAATTATACCAGAAGGCTGGCTAAAAAAGAAGAATACTTTTTATTTTTTCTCAAAAGTCTTGAGGGCTTCCTTGGCTCGGGTATCGGAAGAGTTAATATAAGTTAAAATATATTTCATCTGTCTAATTGCTTTATTCAAAAACTCCCTGCTTATTACATTCCCGCTTTTATCAACTGCCTTTTGATTATAAAAAAGTCCTAGAGCATAATGCGCATCATGATAATCCATTTTAAGCTTCACTGCTCTTTCTAAGACCTCGATTGCCTTGTCCACATTTCCGTTTTGCCCCTCAATCACGCCTAAGTTATATATAATACTTGCATCGCTTGGCGAAAGCTCTGCTGCTTTTCTTACAGCCTCAAGCGCTAAGGGAAGAAGACGTGGGTCTGCCTGAGAAAGTGTGTAGAAAATTCTGATTCTTGTTTTCCAAAATACAAAATTATTGGGATAAGAGGAAACTAGGTCATTGCTCGTAGATATTGCTTCCTTACTTAGCGTTGATGCGGTTTGGGCAGCGGTACTTGCATTCTGTACGTCCTTTTGGCTTAAAAGCTGGGACGCCAAAGCCGCGTCGTTTATTGCCATTTCGTCTCTGAAGACCGGCTCATCGCCTCTTTTAAGAACTGCTTTGTGAAGATAGGCATATGCATCTTGATACAACCCGACGCGATCCAAATTATATCCATAAGCATATGCCTTATCTGCGTTCCAATAAGAAATAAGAGTGAACAAAAAGTAAAAACCGACGACAACTGTAATAATAGCTCCCATCCACTGGAAAGGCGAGAGCCTAGAGTTTGCTAAAGGTTCTGATCCGCTTGTCTTATCTTTAAAAACAAACAATTGCTTTTCTTGATTTATCATATTTTCTAAAACAAAAACAAAGATGGGAATCATAAAAAGATAAATATTTACAATAACAACAGAAAAACCAAAAAAATTTGTAATAAGAATAGTTATGTAGCTTGCTAAAAGACTTAAAATGAGGAAAAAATTTTCCTGCTCTTTTTTTCTGATCAAAGTCAAAATCTTCTTAAGCGATAGGTATAAAAACCAGCCTATCATTAAAAGATAAGTTGTAATTCCAAAAGTGCCTGTTGTTGCCAGATAGTTTAAGAATTCATTATGCGCCTTATTGTAGAGAAAATTCCATTCCGAAGTTAAATTATGAGCAGGAATCTTGTATCTATAATATGCAAAGGCAAATGTCTCAACTCCCGTCCCAAAAAGAGGGTTGTTTCTAAAAGCCTCTATTGCGCCGCGCCATACCAAAAGTCTAATTTTTCCGGAATCTGTTCCTCCAAGCTCTCCTGTGTGGGCAGGGGCAGGTTTTTCTGCTTTGACTTGTGTTTTTGAAGGAGGCGGGCTTAATCTGCTTTTTACTTCTTGATAAGAGAATTTATTAAAGATTGTGAAAGGAAGTCCAACCATGAAAGTAATTAAAAGAAAAATAACAACGGGGATAGTAAAATTTAATACTTTGAATTTAACCTTTTTAATATAAAAATATGCGAATAGAAGGAAGATAAAAGCGATTCCGGTGGCAAGTATTGCAGATCTTGATCTTGCGTAAAGCAGATCTGTATAAAAAAGAATTGATGAAATAGAATAAAAAATCCCTAATCGATTGATCTTGAATATCCTTTTTGGGTCGAATTTAAAATTCTCAAGTAAAAAAGCTATTGAGACAGGAAGAAGTATCGAAAGGTATGCGGCGAGCCAGTCGGGCTGTCCTAAGGTTGAGAATATTCTTACTCTTGGTTGAAAATCGGCCGCCCAGCATGAAACATCAAGGTTTCCCCTAAAGACTAGGCAAGTTGGATCATAACCAAAATGCGAGGGGAGTCCCCACAAAGAAACAATTACGCCAGTTATAATGCTTAAATTAAGAAATCTTTTAACGACCCCTAGGGGGCTTTTAAAAATCCCGTCGTCTTTATTAAGAAAATTAGTAACAAAAGCGTAGTAAAGAAATATGTACAAAATTATCGATAACAGTCCTCCGTTAAATCTTGAGTAATATCCCCAGAAGGAGATATGGCGGTCCCAGGAAAAAATTGTCGATAAAAATTGAGAAGCAAGAAAAAGAAGAATAGGAATATCAAGAGGAGTTTTCTGGATCCGAAGTTCTTTCTTAACAATAGACTTAATGATCCATGAAACTGCGATAATAATGCCCAGACCAAAGGCAAGCCACATTTTATTAAATTCAAAAAGCTCAGAAGTGTTTGCCCAAATTGCCAAAGGAATTAAGAGAAAGATGGCGTAGAAGGAAAATTCAATAACCTTATTGCAGAGGTTTATTAATTTCATCACAAATTGACCTAATTAACCTAATTGACCTAATTTCTAATTGGGATTTAGGATTTGGAGTTTGATTAGAAATTAGAATAATTAGAAATTAGGAATTTTCTTAATGCTAGCATATTGGAAAACTTTGAGCAAGATGTTAAGATAATAAATACCAATAATACCAATGTCAAATACTACCAATATTTCAATGAATACTACCAATGTTTCAATAAAAAAAACTTATGACATTCACAAACGAATTTATGAGTTTATAATTAAAGTTATAAAAGTCGTTAATTCTCTTGCAAAAACCTCTTCGAACCAGGTAATTATAGGTCAAATTTTGCGTTCCGTCACATCAATGGGGGCAAATGATCAAGAAGCCGATGGTTCTCTTACGAAAAAAGATTTTTTGCACCGCTATACAATCGTAAGAAAAGAGGGAAAAGAAACGGATACAAATTCAGATCAAGTTAAACTACAAGCCCAGCCTTTAATAGCAGAAGGCAATGAAATAGTGGCAATAATCAGCAGTATTATAAATAAAACACGAGAGGTAAGAAGAACGTAATTGATTTATTGGTATTATTTGTAGTATTGGTATTTATTGGTAGTATTGAGTTATGTTTGATAAATTTTTCAGCCTTCTCTCTTACGATATAGGAATCGATTTAGGTACCACAAGCACCCTTGTTTGGGTAAGAGGAAAGGGAATTGTTGTAAGAGAACCCTCGGTTGTTGCAATTCATAAAAAGACCAAAAAGGTTATCGCAATAGGAGGTGAAGCCAAGAAGATGGTTGGTAAAACTCCTGCAGCAATATCTACGGTTAGGCCTTTGAAAGGGGGAGTAATTGCAGATTTTGATGCAACCTCAAACATGATCTCCTATTATATTCAGTCAATTCATGAGGTAGGAAATGTCTTTCCTGTTTCCTGGTCAAAACCTAAGGTAGTTATAGGAATTCCTTCTGTGGTTACTGAGGTTCAAAGACGAGCTGTTTGGGAAGCCGCATTAAACGCGGGAGCCCGAGAGGCCTTTTTAATAGAAGAGCCAATGGCAGCAGCAATTGGAGAGGGAGTTTCTGTTTTTGCTCCAACTGGATCAATGATAGTAGACATAGGAGGAGGAACGAGCGAAATTGCAATAATTTCCCTGGGAGGAATTGTTATAAGCAAATCGCTTCCTTTAGCAGGAGATGAGATGGATAGGGCAATAATGCATTATATAAGACTTAGACACGGTCTTCTTTTAGGAGAAAGAACCGCAGAAGAGCTTAAAATAAAAATAGGAAGTGCGGCGGAGCAAAAGTCCAAATTGAAAAATGAACCCATTCGGCAAGCTCAGGGCGAGAATGAGAAGTTGAAAAATAAGGATGAAAAAGAAATTCTCAATTCTCAACCTTCAACTCTCAATTCTCAAAAAGATAAGGCGGCAATTGTTAGAGGACGAGATATAGAAACCGGTCTTCCAAAGAGTTTGAGGATTACAGAAGTTGAAGTTAGAGAAGCTTTAGCTCCAGTTATCTCGGAAATAATAGAGGGAATTTCCGAAGTTTTAGAAGAAGCGCCGCCTGAGTTGACATCCGATATATTAGAGCACGGAATTCTCTTAACCGGCGGCGGCTCGCTATTGCCCGGTATAGATAAAGTTATCGTAGAAAGAACTCACATTCCCGTAATTGCCTCAGAGGATCCTTTAACCAGTGTTGTAAGAGGAGCTGGGAAAGTTTTAGAAGACACTGCTCTTCTTGAGAGGGTTAAGGTAATCGGCGGCCTCAAATAAATCACAATTAACATTTAACAATTAACCTTTTAATTCTTGTAAGATTTGGGTAAAGAGTCTAAAATTGACAATATGGCAAAAAAAGAAAATTTTACCTCGATTTTTTTATTCTTTGCAATTTTTGCATTAATAATTTTTACTCTTTCAAAATTTGGTTTTTTGTCTTTTCCCGCCTCGATTTTGCAAAAAGCACTTTCTCCCTTTGCGGGAAGTGTTTATTCGGCATTCAATTTTTTCTCAAGCCCCTCAAAAGATTCAACAATAAGTAAAATCAAAGAGGAAAACAGGGAACTTGTAAAGAAAATCGTCAGTCAGTCAGTTTTGCAAAAAGAAAATTCTGCTCTTCACGACCAATTTGCCACAACATCTATCCGGTCTAAAATCCTACTTCCTGCAAAAATAATTGCTGCGCCAAGCTTTATTCCGGGAATTTCAAGCCCGCAAAATTTTATCATAGACAAGGGGACAAGCGATAGTGTCAGAGTCGGAAATGCGGTAATCTATAAAGATAATTTGGTTGGTAAAGTCACAGAAGCAAATCTCTATTTTTCAAAAGTTACTCTCCTAACAGATCCTTCTTTCTCACTTACTGTTAAAACATTAAGGACTCGATCATCTGGTGTTGTTAAAGGAAAAGGAGAAAAACAGATGATTTTAGATAATGTTTTGCAATCGGATGATATTAAAGTCTCAGATATTATTCTTACAACAGGCGATCAGGATATAAAAGGATTAGGACTTCCTCCTGATTTAATTGTTGGAAAATTAATTTCTGTTAATAAAAAACCGAGCAATTTGTTCCAAAAAGGGGAAGTCGTTAGTTTTTTGGATTTCTTAAGTCTTTCGACGGTTTTCGTCGTAACTGGATATTAGAATGTGGTTTTTTGTAATTTCGATTTTAATATTGATGCTTCTTCAAACTTCGGTAACAACACTGCCTTTAGTTCTTTTATTTTTTCTAAATACTGAAGTTCTTTCAAAAAAAACATGGATTTTCCCCATCTCCTTTTTAGCAGGACTTGTACTTGATGTTCTTCTTCTTAATCCTTTGGGAAAGACAAGCCTTTTTCTGGTAATTTTTCTATTTATTATTCTTCTCTATGATAAAAAGTTTGATATTAAAACCTTCCATTTTGTTTTCTTAGCCTCATTTATAGGAAGTTTGATTTATTTTGTAGCATTTCAGGTTTCAAATATTTTGACCCAAGCTTTAATTAGTGCAATTATCGCTATACTGTCATTTTGGATATTAATCAGACTTAATAGAATTGATACAAAAAGAAAGGCCGGCTTTAATGAAACTTAAAACAGGCGTAGCTTTTCCTGATTTTATAAGCACCGAAAAAATTCGAGGGGGAGAACATCACTATAAAAAACGATACCAAATGAGGGGTTTTTTTATTCCAGCCATCCTTTTTTTAGCAATAATTGGTATTCTGCTTCGGCTTTTTTATATACAAATTCTTCAAGGATCTTATTTTAGAAAACTTTCCGACTTAAACAGAATGAAAACAATAACTATTCATGCGCCCCGGGGAGTTATTTTAGACAGAAACGGCAAGCCTCTTGTTTACAATACTCCGGGTTTTCGGGAAACTATAAACGGCAAGACGCAAATAATAGACAGAAACCAAGCCCTATTCTTTATTGCTCAAGGTAAAAAAGATTTAGAAGTTGATTCTCTAAGATATTATCCCCATAAAGAAATATTTTCTCATGTTTTAGGCTATATCGGTCAAATCTCAGAAGACGACTTAAAAGAGGCAAGATTTGCTGATTACAAAGGGGGAGACTTAATCGGAAAAATGGGGTTGGAGCAGGAATACGAGAGAATCTTAAAGGGGATAGATGGAAAGCAGCTGGTTGAAGTGGATAGTCTGGGAAAAACTGTAAGAAAACTTGGGCAGACCGATCCGACTGCCGGAAGCAATATTACTGTAGCTTTGGATCTTAACCTGCAAAAAGCCGTATTTGAAGCAACAAAAGATGTTAAAAAGGGCGCTGTTATTGTATCAACTCCAAACGGAGAGATCCTTGCAATGCTTTCCAAACCCTCTTTTGACCCGAATCTTTTTACTCAAGGGCAGAATTATAGAGCATCTTCGGGAAGTTATACAAATATTGAGGAAGTTTTATCCGATAATAAAAACCAGCCTCTTTTAAATCGCGCAATCTCCGGAGTTTATCCTCCAGGATCTACTTTTAAACTTGTTGTTGCAGCTTCGGCTCTTAAGAACAAAATAATCGACGAGAATTTTGAGATAGAGGATACAGGATCAATTCGTGTGGGTATTTTTTCATTCTCGAACTGGTATTTTACACAATATGGAAAAAAAGACGGCGCGGTAAATATTGTTAAGGGAATTAAAAGATCGAACGATATTTTCTTTTATAAACTTGCAGAAAAGATAGGTGTTGATAAAATATCCCAAACAGCAAATGAGTTTGGATTAGGGCAAAAGCTAAGCATAGATCTTCAAGGAGAAGCAAAAGGGCTTGTACCAACCACAGATTGGAAAGAAAAAATTACTGGAGAGCCGTGGTTTCTAGGAGATACGTATAATTACGGAATAGGGCAGGGATATTTGCTGACTACACCACTTCAAGTAAATTATTGGACCCAAATAATTGCTAATGGAGGAAATGGATATAAACCACACCTTCGCAAAATTCAATCCGCCAAGTCGGCGGATCAAATTTCAAATTTGTTCACCGAAGAATCGGTGAGCTTAATACGGCAGGGGATGATAGAATCTTGTAGTCCTGGAGGAGTCGCCTGGCCATTGTTCAAATTAAAGATTCCAGCCAAAGGCTGGTCCGCCTCTGGCGGAAAAAATGTAATCGACGGAAAAAATTTCATTGAAGAAAATTCTTCCGGAAGCGCAAAGATGGTAGAAGTAACAATTGCCTGTAAAACCGGTACTGCACAGCACGGAGGAGAAAATACAATGCCTCATGCATGGATTACTCTTTTTGCTCCTGCCTACGACCCTCAAATTGTCGTTACAGTTCTCTCTGAGGAATCGGGCGAGGGTTCAAATGTCGCAGCCCCTATTGCAAAGAAGATACTCGAGGAGTATTTTAAAAATAGATGATAAAAGCGGTTTTGTTTGATGTGGATGGAGTGCTTCTCGACTCCCGGGAGGCAAATGCTAAATATCTTAAAAACCTGATTGTTAAAGCGGGGTATCCAATGCCTAAAAAAAATGATTTAAAAAAGGTTTTTCATATTTCCCTCTTGGACTCGATAAAACTTTTAACAAAAATGAAATCCGAACACAAGATCAGAAGGCTTTGGAAGCGTGCAGAGCTCAAAAAGGACTACCCATTCGACTTAATAAGAGTGCCAGGGGGCATAAAAGAGACAATAGTTAAGCTTTCTAAAAAATACAAACTTGGAATTGTAACAAGCAGAGCAACTGCAGGAGTCGAAGAATTTTTTCATTACACCAGGCTTCAGAGCTATTTTGAAGTTATAGTTGCATCTGATCTTGTTAAAGATCCCAAACCCGATCCTGAGTCTCTTCTTTTTGCAATAAGTAAATTAAAAGTAAAACCAAATGAGACAGTTTATATAGGAGATTCAAGAAATGATTTAATTGCAAGCAAAAAGGCAGGAGCTTTTTTTATTCTTTATTCGCCTTACTCTGAATGCCCTTTGTTAAAAGCTGGAACATGCACTAGAGACTTCAGAGAATTACCCAGATTAATATCTGTTGTCGGAAGGAAACGACCATAATTTACTGCCTGACTTTCTCTTCTGGATAATTTAAAATAATTGACATTTTTTTAATTTAATGCTAGGCTGTTTTTAGTAATTATATATGGCTAAAATATTAGTTGTCGAGGACGATATACAGCTTCAGGAAATATATTGTGATACTCTGAGGGCAGAAGGATACGAGGTCGAAGCAGTTGACGATGGAGAGAAGGCACTTAATAAAATGATAAAAGGCGGGTATGATTTAGTACTTCTTGATATTATTCTTCCCAGAATTAACGGACTAGAGGTAATGGAGCAATTAAAAGGATTACCTCCTCCTCAAAATCCAAATAAATGTGTAATTTTTTTAACAAACCTTGATAAGGGTGAAGAAATTGAAAGAGGACTTAAGCTTGGAAATGGTTATCTTATAAAAAGTCAAATTACCCCCGGGGATTTAGTGCGGGAGGTAAATTTGTATCTTTCGAACTCCCACCCGCAACAGCAGAATAACTCTTCTCATTAGACTCTTTTGGTAATTGTTGATTAGTAGATTGTTGATTAATAGGCAAAGTAAATGAGAAGATAGAGCCTTTGCCTCGGCCTTCTGACTGCGCCCAAATTTTTCCTCCATGGAGTTCTATTAAAGATTTTGAAAGATAAAGACCCAGTCCTGTTCCTTGACCCCTGTCTTTTGTAAGATGGCTGTTGCCGACCATGTTGAATTTTTTAAATAGTTTTAACATATCAACTTCACTTATTCCTCTGCCGGTATCTTTTATCTTTACTACTGCAAAGTCATTGCCTGATGGCGCGACCGTTACAGTTACAGTCCCGCCCTCGGATGTAAATTTAAGTGAGTTGCCTAATAAATTTATTAAAACTTCTCTTATTCTTTCTATATCGGCTTTTACGATTAGTTTTTCTTGTGGGGGACTGTATAAAAGATGGATTCCTACCTCAGAAGCTCTTGTCTCTAGTTCTCCTACAACGGTTGATACGAGTTTATCTATATCTGTCGGAGCTGGTTCAATTGTAATTCTTCCTGATTCTATTCTTGAAATATTAAGCATGTCGTTAACCAATTTTATAAGTCCTTCTGTTGAGGAAAGAGTACTTTGAAGATATGTTTTTTGTTTTTCAGAAAGTTCCCCCATGCTTCCATACAAAAGCATCCAAACATATGATTTTATAACAGTCATTGGAGTTCTTAGCTCATGTGATGCTAAAGACACAAACTCGTCTTTTAACATGTCAACCTCTTTTAGTCTCTCATTTGCCTTTTGAATACTTTGGTACAAAAGAGCATTATCAATAGAAATAGCTATAATTCCCGGTATTCGGTCAATAAGATCTATTTTGTAATATGGTAAAGACTTTTCAAGCCCCGCAACGCTGATAACCATTGCTCCTATAACATCACCACGGATAATTAAAGGATAGATATATGATGTATCACTTTGAATTATTTGTTGTATTCTGGAAGATTCTTCTTTTGTAAAATGCGGAGTAAAGACATCCGTTAGGTTATGAGTAAGTAACATTTTTTTCTGACTTACCGCTTTTACGACAATATTATTTTCGTCATCTAGCCGGATTTTAATTCCCTGTATGGCACGGTTGAGTTCTAGCTCCGATTTTCGTGTTTCTTCAGTTTGAGACATCGCAAGCTGTAAGAGAGAGTTTGAATTTTTATCAATCATAAATGTTGTAAGCGCTTTGATAAAATCTGTCTCATCTACAACTTTATTGACAACTTGCTGAGCCACCTGCTGAATGTCGGTAACGGTGCTTAATATTATGCTGTCAATTTGTCGAAGAAGTGAAAGTATTTTATTTTTTTCTGCTAACTCAAGATTCTTTTTATACATCTCCTGATTAACGTGGGTTAACTCCTCCTGTATTTGGGAGGTATCATTTTGAGGATTTTGTAATTGTGAAGATTTTTGGAATGGATCCATCCTAGTTTTATGATAGCTTATTTTCTTAGAGGATTAAAGAGGGGATCTTGTCTGATGGAGCCTGTTTTATTATGTCTTTTACTGCGTCTTTGCAGACCTCAACTGATGCCTGCCCAAACAAATGCTGATATTGCTCAACGAGTTTTTGCAAAATTTCCTTTTGATCTCCCTCAATTTTCACTTCATGCTTTTGAAGATTTACAGTAAGACCAGGAACTTTTTTAGCCTGCTCAAGCGCTATTGGCCCAATAATTTTTTCCTGTTCTTCTATTATTTTTTCAGCAGCTTGTTCAAGTATATCCATAAGAAATTTATTAGAAATTTATTCTAAGTTTCTTTTGTATCAAAACCTGCAACACCGAAACTGATAACAAAAATTGCAACTGTAAATAATAGATCTGCAAGATGTCCGTTATAGTAACTTTCCACAGTAGTTGTGTATGAAAACGTAAAATCCGATATAAACATGAAAACAAAACCTAGTATAAGTATCATTACTGGCCATCTAAAACGGCCACCAAGGTACTGTAGGGATAATCCAAAAATTAGAAAAGCGACAGTTAAGATAATCCAATCTCCTAGTGGATAGTAGAAATCAAGAAAAATTTTAAGTAATCCACCTTCAACTACAAAGGATGATTTACGTGCTATAACATAGAGGAAGTAATAGCTGGCTACAGCTGCTAGCAACGGTAACAAGATTAACATTAACCTGCCGCGTAACTGGCGTAGGCTAAATTTTGCCCCTGTAGCTTTCGATAGATAGAATACTCCAATTGTCCAGAGAGGAACTGCGAGCGTATATCCAAGGTCTGCCCATGACGGATATGGAACAGGAACATGCAGAACAAAGTTATAAAATGACCAGATTAACGTACCTAAGCCCCAAGAAGTTATTCCTAATGATATTAGTAAAACCCCTTTTCCTACTGCGCTTTTACTACCCCCCCAATGTCTGGAAATGAGTATCCCCATTATTCCAGCCGCAGTTCCAAGAAAACCATTAGAGAAGCTGTACAGAAGATTGATGGGTAAATCAGTGATTTTCGAAAATTGAATACCAATCCAAAATATTATATTTTGTATTAAGTAACCTATCAGAAAAAAAGTATACTTATTAAATTTCACTGCTAAAATTATTGTAGACTTGTTGCTTAGAAATTGTCAAGACCATATGCCAATGACGCTTACGCCGATCAAGGTAACTAAAATTCCAATTTTCTGAATTGTCAAAAGTCTTTCTTTTAGAAAAAACGCCGCTAATAAAGCTGTTATCAGCATGTGGGTTGAGACAACAGGAGAGACTAAACTTGCCTGACCATACTGATAAGCCAAGGCAATAGCTATCAAACCAACCTCGATAAAAAAAATTCCTATTAAAGTATAAAGCAGACTTGATTTATTTTTAAGTTTTTCAAATTTTCTTCCATTTTTATCAAAAGCCATAAAAATTATGAGGGGAGGTATGTACATTAGGTAAACAAAAAAAGTGAAAGTAAAACCATCTACTCGCAAGGTGGCTAACTTTGTCACAAATTCAGCAATACCTATGGCTAATGATCCCAGAAGTCCCCAAATTACCCATAGCTTTTTTCTATTTATAGCTCTTTTTTTTATTTTTTCTCTGCTTATAAAAATTGTTCCCGAGATAACAAGAATAATACCAAACCACTGGTATAGGCTCGGCAGCTCGCGTAAAAAACCAACGGCCAGTATAATAATTACTACAGGAAAAGTATTTATAAGACTAACCATAAGCGAAACATTCCCAAAGCTAATAATGTAGTAAAATGTAGCGTACATTGCAGCGGCAATTAGAGCATAGATTAAAATATTTCTTCCTCCCTCTATATCAACTCCCCGAATAAAGAGAAACGGAACTAAAATTAATGTAACAATGGCTGTTGCTAATAAATTATCTAGGAGGGGGGTTAACTTAACTTGTCCTCTTTTAACTAGGACTTGGCCTATGCCCGTTATAAACGCACCTAAAATCGCATATAGAAACCACATACACTTATTTTAAATCTCTTACCAATTGATAGTAGTTACGATATTTAGAATACCAATAGCTTACATCATTCCACCCAGATGGCAAAAATGCTCCCCAAGGTTCAAAAACAGACTCTATAGTAGGATCTAAATTAACTACCTTGCGGGGAGACTTACTTGTAGCCAAGAACTCCTTGATAAATTCTTTGTCTTTGCTAAATACGGCATCCGTTAGATTTATAGGATTTTCCTTTAACCATCTTTTCCATCCGTCTCCTTTAAAAGACGTTATTCCAACGATTGGACCAAACACACCCTCTTTTAAAAAATTACGGTCGGTTGGTTCTAACTCCACCACGACAGGAGAAATATAATTTGGCCCATAAGAGAGTGGTGCTTTCTGACCGTGTAAAGATTTATATTTGCCAGCCACTCTTAGTATATTTTCCGCTTGGGAAGGTGTAAAAAGTGGGCCCATATCAGATTGTTGATTTAAACCAGGGGGCCGAACATCTGTTTTTCTTACAAGATTTAGAAAATGGGAGAGAAAACTTTTATAAACTGATTCCTCGACAACAATAACTCGAATACTAATACATATCTGACCATTGCATCGTATTACTCCTTGATAACAAGCCTTGGCTGCTTCTTTTATATTACATGTAGAATCAACAAGAACAAGACTGCATCCATCTCCGTCTACTAATACTTTAGTCCCCTTTTTGATTCCTGCAATTAAGGTACTTTCTAGATATTTTGTGCTGCCAACGTAGTGCAGTAAATTTGCGTAATCTAAACTCGTATTTACAAAA
>MFOT01000019.1:0-718 GCA_001782475.1 Candidatus Levybacteria bacterium RIFCSPLOWO2_01_FULL_38_21
CGGCATCCTGAAAAACAAGTGCAATATTGTTTCTGACAAACTGATGGGAGAGTTTTTTGTAATTTTTGCCGTCAATTGAGATATTGCCCAGACTTGGATCGTAAAACTTAAGGATAAGGTCAATAACTGTTGTTTTGCCTACCCCCGAATGTCCAACCAGTGCAACTTTTTCTTTTGGGTTAATTTTGAAAGAAACACTTTTTAAAACGGATTGACCCACCTGATATTTAAAGGAAACATTTTTGAATTCAATTGCAGGATTTTTCAATTTGTTTTTCTCAAAAGGAAGTTTGTAATCTTCATGCGATCTAAGGTCTAAAATCTCAAAATATTCCCTGCTGCCTGCTTCTGCCTGCTGCATGTTGGTTAGGATAAATGACATAGCAAAAAGGGGACGTCGGGCTTGGGCAACAAGCTGCAAAATTAGAACCAGCGTACCGATTGAGATTGCGCCGTTAAAGGTGTTAATAAAAGCGACGATATTTATGCCTAGCAGGATAACAATCAGAGAAAGATTGCGGGCAAAATCGAATTTATGGAATGTCCAGCTTTGTTTTGCATAAATTTTATTGAATTTTGTAAGATTTCCGGCAATAAAATCAAATTCTCGCCTTTCGGCGCTTGCTGTTTTAACAAGCTTGATGTTGCCTACAACTTCGGAAATTCGTCCCCTTGAAATATCCTCGTAATAATTTTTCCTGACTTCGCGCTCGCCCCA
>MFOT01000019.1:743-8572 GCA_001782475.1 Candidatus Levybacteria bacterium RIFCSPLOWO2_01_FULL_38_21
TCGCGCTCGCCCCATCTTTTAGTCGAATAATAAGAAAGGGCTAAGTAAATCGGAAAGAGAATAGTAACAAAGGTAGCAATAGGCAAATTGTAGTAGGCAAGAATTGCAATTGTAAAAATGCTTTGTAGAAATGTGGGAAGAATAAAATTGGTTGAGCCATTAATAAAAGTTTGGATTGAAAAAATGGCCCGGTTTAACTGGTGGACAATCTTGCCGGAAATTTCACTGTCAAAGTAACTTTGCGGGAATGTAAGAACCTTGTCGTAAAATTTTTCGGTTAAGAATTTGCGAAGTTTGCCTGCAAAATGGTCGCCTAATCTTTCACTGGCAGTTCCAATAAGCTCGGAAATTAAACTAACAATGAAGGTTAAAAGAACCAAAAATATTAATTTCTGTAAATTACCGGAACTTGTTTGCAACTGGAGTACAATTTCATCGACAATAAATTTAGAAAGAATTGGAGGAATGAGTTCCAGAATCGACATAGCAACAATGAGCAGTGTGATTACTGCCGCTATCATGTGGAGCGGTTTAGAGATTCTGATAATCTTTAAAATATTTTTCATAGAAAGCTGATTATATCAATTGGTTGATTTAAGCAGTTAATTTTCAGTAGAATTACAAAATATTCATGGTTGTAGGAGCTGAGCTTGATGTTGATCGGGGGGAAAGAGAGCCTGAGCGGGAGGGGATACAAACGGGAGTTTATGTCCCTGCAAATATTATTACTAATGCCATGCTGGTGGATTTTTTTGAACAGCGAGTCCCAAAAATAAGAAAAGATGGCGACAGGCCGTACGATCCTGAGGGGATTGAGAAGATAACAGGGATTGCTGCGAGGCATTGGGTTAATAATCTTGGAGAAGCACCAGACAATAGAGCAGGAGTTGTGTCTTATATGGCAAGCAAGGCGGCGAGCGGAGCGATTGGAAGAGCTGGATGGAGGCAAGTAGATGTTCTTTTAACCTCCACTACATTTCCTTATCGAGAATCACTGGGGCTAAATGTTGCCCGATCACTAGAGCTCAATTTCACATGTCCTGTAAAAGTAGATAAAGTTTACGCAGATATTTATGCTGCCTGTTCCGGTTCTGCGTGGGCTTTGCATTACATCGGTGAACATCGCGATGAATTTTTACACAAAAGAGTCTTAGTTGTTTCTTCCGAATATATTTCTTCAACTCTAGATAATCAGCATCAGACGCTGTTTTCTGACGGAGCTGGTGCGGTTGCTTTTACATATGGTGAAGATTTAGAGGTATTAGTCTCGAAAGCCAGAATTTTTCCGGAAACAGAGGGATATATCAGGTTTGATATAAAAGAAGAAAATTTACCCCCCGAGGGCGCATTAGTCTTTGTACCGACTGGTAAACCTGATCCTGAAAAACAGAGTTACAACGCAGAGCCAAGCCTGGGAATGAGGAACGGAGATTTGGATGGTAGAAAGGTATATGCGTTTGCTCTTCGAGAAGTACCGCCAATGATAGCTGAAACAGTTGAAGAATCAGGAATTGATCCGGCGGAAATATCGTTAGTTATTCTGCATCAGGCAAATGGGCGAATAGTAGATGCTTTTGAGAGAGAAAGATTGCCAAAGATTGGTATTAATGCGAACGTGTTTTCCAATATAAAGGATCATGGTAATACAAGTTCGGCGTCTATTCTGATAGCACTTCATGAGGCAAAAGCGCAAGGATTGGTTAAGAATGGCACTAAAGCAGTACTAGTGGGTTTTGGTGCGGGAATGGCTGCAGTAGTAGCCGTTGTTAAATTTTAAAAATAGTATCTTCCAGCAAATTTCACCTTAGGATTTTGCAAAAGGCTGTTTCTAAAAGTAGAATCAATCCAGTTGATAAAGATAAAGCGCTTAAGAAGGTTAACGGCTAACAACTGACGACTGACATTTGACAATGGATTTAGCGAAAAAACATTGTGTGCCGTGTGAAGGTGGAACGCCACCTATGGCACGGGCTGATGCAGTGAAACTCTTGAAAAAGCTGAACAGATATTCTTCGAGCGGAGCGCAAGCGGAGTTGAGAAGTTCAAATAAGGGCAGTTCTCGACAAGCTCGAACAATAAACAATGTATGGAAAATGCTGGACAACGCCGTTCTTAAAATCAGCAAGAAATTTAAATTCAAA
The DNA here is from genome assembly GCA_001782475.1 of Candidatus Levybacteria bacterium RIFCSPLOWO2_01_FULL_38_21. Lineage (GTDB taxonomy): Bacteria > Patescibacteriota > Microgenomatia > Levybacterales > UBA12049 > 2-01-FULL-38-21. The sequence continues at coordinate 2,885 of MFOT01000019.1, forward strand.
AATTTTAAAGAGGCCTTGGAGTTTGTTAACAAAGTTGGCGATATTGCGGAGAGCGAAGGTCATCATCCAGATATTAGTTTTGGTTGGGGAAGAGCAGAAATTACTTTATATACTCATGCTGTGTCTGGCCTTAGTGAAAACGACTTCATCCTCGCTGCGAAAATCAATAAAATTCCTAATTAGTGAAGCTAACCCACTCCCGATGTGTGGTGGGTGAGAATCAGCTTTTAAAATAAATTAACCCCTTGACTTATTCTTAAATTTTCAATTATAAATTTAATAGCTAATGCAGGATAGAGATCAAGGTTCACAAAAACTTCCTCCGGAACAAAGAAGACAACTAGTTGACGATCAACTAGCCGCACTCGAAAGGTCAAGGCTTGTAGCTGATCTTGGTCCCGGGGGAGCACCAAGAGTTAGATTGAATCTTTCTCCTCGGGGAAAAGAGCCACGGTTACCATCAGGGCCAAAATAAAAACTGCCACAGGAATCTCTCTTCAAATCCGAACCTCTTTTAGAATTTCAATTGAAAAGTTTTAGATAGCGTGCAACAATGGTTTTAGAGTGATTTCTATTGTAAAAACTAAAGATATTGACGAGGAAAGTTTTGGCGCGGTTAAAGTAAAAAATTTATTTAGTGACCGGGATTTGTTAACAATTAGCGCTGCGATGATCAGAGTTGAGGGGGTTAACAGGCGCCACCGAAATAATAAGAGTGACGAGTTCCACTTCGTACTTTCCGGTGCAGGTTCGTATGTAGACGATCAGGAAGGCAGCCAAGTCGGCGCAGGAGATCTTGTTCATATCCCCCGAGGCCATGTTTATGAGAATTCCGGCCAGATGACTTTGTTGGTTTTTTGTTCCCCCAGTTATGACGAGAATGAAATAGAGTACGCGGATTAGCTGATTGATTCTTTAAGATGAAAATTTCCGTTGTAACTCAAGAAAATAAACAGGTTATTGATATAACAGATAAAGTTGACAGCTTGCTGGGCAAACAGCAAATAAAAGACGGAATTTGTAATCTGCATCTTACGCACACAACCGCAGCATTGACAACAGCGGATCTTGACCCGGGAACAGACGAAGATTTAAGCGCGGCGTTTGAGGCGATAATTCCAAAACTTGCCTGGCGGCATCCGCACGATCCAGCACATACACCAGACCATATTGCATCGGCATTAATCGGGACTTCAATTAGTTTGCCTTTTAAAAACAAGAAATTGATTCTGGGAACTTGGCAAAGAGTAATCTTAGCTGAATTTGCAGGACCGAGAGAGAGGCAAGTTATTGTGACTGTTCCTGGTTAATTAACCTTCAAAAAGTGTTGTGAAAATGTAGACAACAATGATTCCCGAAAAGAAAAGCAGGATAGTCATGTATTTATTCTTAGTAGCACCGTTTTCGTGAATTTCGGGGATTAAATCGCTGGCAGCAATGTAAATGAAATGGCCGGCAGCAATTGCTAAAAAGAAATACAGATAATTTTCAATAAGAGTTGCAGATGTGAATGCAATGAGTGCACCAAGAAGCGCAGTCATTGCAGACAAAAAGTTAAAGACAGTTGCGCGGGTTCTAGAAAGTCCGTTAGCAAGAAGTACCCCCATATCGGCAATTTCTTGAGGAATCTCGTGGGTGGCAACAGCGATTGATGTAGTTATTCCCAACGGAACACTGGTTAGAAAGGCGATGGCAATGGTTACACCATCAACAAAATTGTGAATTCCGTCTCCGACTAATACCAAGAGGGTGCTGGGTTTTTCTCCGTGACCATGGTGATAGTGAAAAAGCCGGATATATCTTTCTGCAATAAAGAAGCTTAAGAAACCAAGAAGTGCTGGTATAAAAATGTTGGCTCCATTTGCCACTTCTAAGGCTTCGGGGAAAAGATCTAAAAAGGCCGTGGAAATTAGTGCACCGGCTGCAAAACTAATTAACATATTGGAAAAGGATTCGGTGATTTTTTGCTTTAATAGCAGGAAATAACTGCTAACTAGAGAACCGACACTGCCAATGAGTGTAAAAACAATAATATAGGCAAGAATCATTGGAAATTATTTTTTGCTCTTGGGTTTTTCGTCTTCGTCGGGAACTAAGAAAATTGCCAAGAAAATTAGGCCTGCAAAAATCGGCATGACGATAGTGAACCATCCGACGGAAAGATGAAAAACTATGTAGGTGAAGATTAAAAGCGCTGCAACAAAAGCTGCAGTGAAGTAAAAATTTTTGTCCAGTTTAAATTTTTTGAATGACATATTAAAGAGTATGTCAAAATAATATTAATTTATCAAGAGTTTTTATGTTTTCCATTTGATCGAACAGCCCATGGATGGGTTTTGCACAGAAGGCGGGGGGTTGCCATCGAGTAAAGAGTTAAGGGCTCCTTTTAATTCTTCTTTCACTTCTCGATCCGATTGTTTGGGCTCATATTCTCCATCAACTTTCTCAACCGGCGGCCAGTTGTCATTTATTCTGCCGCGGTAGTAAAGTTTGCGGTCTTTGTCGAAGACAAAGATATCCGGAGTACAAACTGCGCCAAATTGGCGAGTGATGTTTTGCTCTTCGTCGCGAAGATAGGGGAAATTAATATGCCACTTGGCGAATTTTTGCTTCATAACTTCAAAACTATCTTCAGGATATTGTTTTTCGTCGTTAGGATTAATGCCAACAAAGGCGACGCCTTTATCTTTAAATTCAGCGGCGAGTTTAGTAAGCAATGGCCAGGCAGCTTTGGCATACGGGCAGTGGTTGCAGGTAAAAATAACCACCAAACCTTTGGAGGTGGCAAACGAATCAAGCGAATAGTTTTTGCCGTCGGTTGCCGGCAAATTAAAATTGGGTGCCGGTGAGCCAATTTGAGTTTGGGTTGACGGGGTTAGTGCCATAGTTGAATTTTAGCAGAAAGATCATAAGAGTTTTTTATAGTTTGGTTGGGTTTAAGCGGATTATTTTATCATCATCACTTGTGGGAACGCCGCGGCCGTCGCGGTTACTGGTTGTAATGTAAAGCATGTTATCGGGGCCGACTACAACTTCGCGAAGCCGGCCAAGCTGACCTTTGAGATGCTCGACTAGATTTGTTTTGCCGTTTTCAATTTTGGCTTCAAAAAGGGCTTGACCTCGCAGCCCCGCAAAAAATATTGAACCATTAAGAAAAGCTGCGCCGGCCGGTGCCCAAGTCTGATCACCGCTATGAATGACCGGAGATTTCATGCCTTCCTGCGTCTGGTCGCCGCGAATAGTTGGCCAGCCGTAATTTTGGCCAATTTCAATTAAATTTAATTCATCCGTTGCTGTATTCCCATGTTCGGTTTCCCAAAGCCTGCCTTTGCTGTCCCAAGCAATACCTTGAGGGTTGCGATGGCCGTAGGTGAAAATTAAATTTGCGAAGGGGTTATCGGGAGCCGGACTGCCGTTTTCAGTCACCCTTAAAATTTTGCCAGCCAAGGAATTTGTGTCTTGTGCTAAGCTCGGATCCTGAGAATCACCGGTCGTAATATAAAGAAAACCGTCAGAGCCAAATTTTATCCTGCCGCCGTTATGAAAACGATTCCCCGGAATAGCATTTACAATTATTGTTTCGTCTTTTAGGCTTTTTTTGTCAAACGTAAACCTTGAGACCCTATTGAGCGTATTATCCTGATCGCCGGCATAAGTGTAATATAGGTAAACAAAATTATTTTTCTCAAATTCAGGGTGAAGCGCAATTCCCATCAGGCCTCCTTCACCGAACTGTTCGACAGCAGAAATTTGAGAAATTGGCTCGTTTTGTAAATTGCCATTTTTGTCAATTAAGCGAACTCTACCGGGGCGCTCGGTTACTAAAATGCCGCCATCTGGCAAAAAGGCAATGGCCCAAGGGACTTCCAAATTTTTAGCAACAGTTGATAAAAGTGGAATATCTTTCAGATCTCGGTCAGACGTTTGAGTAAGCGGACCTTTTTCAATGGTTGGAATATTTTTTTGTCGAAGAATTAATGAGGTAATATTTAAAAAATTTAATAAATATAATGCGATTGCTGCAAGGATGATGACTAAAGCCGCGATTAAGGCTTTTTTATTCACAGCCTGTAAAGCATACACTACTAACGTACAATTTTACATTTGTTAAAATTGATGGACACAAATGAGATTAGCGCTGGTGGTTTTAATTATAGTTGTTGTGGTAATTGTCGGCTATTTTGGCTGGGAGTTTCAGCAAGAAAAGAGTTTCAAGTTACCTTTAAGTACAGCCCAAACGAAAGAAAAGCCGCTTGACAAATATACGTTTGATGCGCTTGCCAAAACCAAATTTGAGCCGAGTGAAATTGAACTTGGAGATGTGATTGAAGATAATGCTAGTTTTAGATCTCGTCTGTTTTTCTTTGAAGATAGCGGAAAGAAAGTTAGTGGCCAGATAAATATTCCTGCTGGACAAGGCTCTTTCCCAGTGATTGTCATGTTTCGTGGTTATGTTGACCGCGAAGTTTATACAACAGGAGTTGGAACTCAAAGAGCAGGGGAGGTTTTTGCCAGAAACGGATTCGTTACTTTAGCCCCTGATTTTTTGGGTTATGGGCAAAGCGATAGTTCAAGCAGTGATGTAATGGAGGAAAGGTTTCAGACCTATACGGCGGCAATAATACTTTTGAGGTCGGTTGAAAATCTCAATAAGACATTTGATAAAGAAGGAATTGAGGGAAGGGCAGATATTGATAAGTTGGGTATTTGGGGGCACAGCAACGGCGGACAAATTGCAATTTCAACTCTTGAGATAACAGGAGAAAACATTCCGACTGTTTTGTGGGCGCCGGTTTCTAAGCCTTTTCCTTATTCGGTTTTATATTACACTGATGAATTTGATGATCGTGGTAAATTTTTAAGGCGCGAAATTGCCAAGTTTGAAAAGGATTATGATGTTGATAATTATTCGATAGAGAAGTTTTTTGGCCGCATTAATGCGCCGATTCAAATTTATCAGGGAACGCTAGATGAGTCTGTGCCTCAAAGCTGGTCGGATGAATTTGTAGCTTCGATGAAAGAGCTTAATAAAGATATGGACTATGTTGTTTTTCCTGGCGCCGACCATAATTTGCTGCCGAATGGTTGGAATAGTGCGGTTGCTGGTGGGATGGAGTTTTACAGAAAACATTTTGAGTAGTAGAATTGTTGAGCTTCAAGTTAGGAGGAGGTGACAATAAATGAATCCAGCACAGTTTGGTTATCCTCAAGCAAATCCGGGTGCTGCGTTTAACCCTTATGGCAATGCGGGCCCTATGATGCAATGGGGAGGTAGTGGATCTGGTCTTGTATGGATTGGCGGGGTTTTGTGCGTTATTACTTGGGTTTTAGTAATCATTCTTTTAATCGCTCTAATCCGTTTAATATGGAAAAAAGGGGATAAGAAATAATACTTAACAAGACGCTATATCAGCAGCTCACTTTGGCACCTTTCAGTCATGCCAAGAGTGCTTCTCTGATATATCAATAGAATTGATATAATTTAAGTTAGTGGCGAAGAAAAAGAAAAAAAGGATTAAAGAAAATTCCCATTATCATCTTCTAAAAGCAGCGTGGCTTAAAAGGCATAGACGCGTACGCCGAGAACTTCACAAAAAACATAAGGAAACTTTCGAAGCAGTTGTAGATAAATTCCCGGCTAAAGATAAACTTGCCCATGGTGCAATTGGCGCCTTAATGCTTTCATCC
>MFOT01000020.1 GCA_001782475.1 Candidatus Levybacteria bacterium RIFCSPLOWO2_01_FULL_38_21
CCTCCAACTATGCAATCGTCTCCGCTCCAGGCAAACACTTTGTCGTTCCCTTCCAGAGCAAATATGAGATCGTTTCCATGGGTTCCTCTAATTGTGTCGTTTCCGCTTGTTCCAAAAATCGGACTGCCGGAAAATTCAATGTGCTGACACTCTTCGGGAATATCTGACACTATTCCAATGATTAGATCAAATACTACTTTTGCTCCTTGGAATTCGTTCCCGGATCCTGGCGGAAAAGTAGCTTTAAAATTGTAAGTTGTAGAGTCACTATTATTAACAGTTGAAAGAAAAATTCCGTTAGGACCAGAAGACTCATCAAAAAACTCCTCAAGTGTTTTTGGACCAGTCGGGCTTGTCCCGCCGTAAAGATCCGATCCTCCTTCTGAAATCACAAAATCCAAAACTCCCGCAAAGCTCGCTATTTCCTCGGTCTTAACGCCTCTTACTCCAACGTCTCTTGAAACTGTTCCGCCGTTTGCAACATCAACATCGCGGTCTTCTGTATCTCCCGGCAGCATATTCTCAACCACAAAAATCGGATCGCCATCCGGTACTCCCCAGATGACATTTAAATCCCCAACTGCATAAGCAGTTTTCCTCTCAAATAACCCAAACCAGTTATTCTGAAAACCTATCGTTCCTATTAAAACTAAAGAAGTAATAATCAAAATCCTTTTTTTCATATATTATCCTCCAGGCGTGGGGGTAGGTGTTAGACTTGGTGTTGGGGTTGGCGCCGCCCCAGAGGGGCTCTGCCCCGGAGGGGGGAAAACTTCTGAGGCCTGGAAAACATTTCCTGTGCTTGTTTCTGTATCAGTGGGAAATGCAAAGGATATTGGAATTAGTAAGCCAATAAAAGCGACTAACGGAATTAAAGCCTTAAGCCCTGCCATATTAAAACCGTCACGTACGGAAGGCGTCAGGGAAAACTCATCTTTGTGTCTATCTTCGAGCCGTCGACGGTTCTTTTTTATATGGGAAATAATGCTAATTACTTCAAGCACTATAACGAGCGCGGCCGGGAAAATGATGAGTAGGGGAAGGCCGATGTCAGATTTTGCAAAAGTCAGAATGCGCCCGGCATATGGTAGCGTAAAGTACATTTTCCCCAAAATATTTTTCTCATCAACTGTCCAATTGTCAGGCTCTTCATTTGCGTCCCCCTTTGTTTTATAAAATACGCCACCTTCTTTTAGGGGTTCAACCCCTACGACTCTATGAGTTATGAGAGTTTTTGAATTCTTTTCCGAGCGGAACGCAATGATGTCACCTGCGTTATATTTTGGGGTAAGAGCGCTTGGAGAAATTAGTTCATTTCCCGGGCGAGCAACAACTATTGAGCCGATGCCGATTGTCGGCTCCATGGATCCTGAGCGGACAATTAAGGCTTGATTACCGAAATAGGGAATCGTTACAAACGCAACTCCCGCTGCAATAAAAACAAGCCCTATTGATAAAAGAATATTTATTGCTTTGAATACTTTCCCCATACATATTTTTATAAAAACAGTTTTCTAAATCAAAATCGCTTAAGTCCGAATGCCCGCTGTGCCTAGGGCGGGGAATTTTTTCCACCCCCGCCCTTGTTCTAAAAAACCTACTACAACTCCCACGATGGTGTATAGCCCTCATCACAATCGAAGCCTGCATTGTTACGTGACTGTACTGCATAAAATTGAATGTCACCAACAACCTTGTCAGTCTGCGCTGCATTATTTACACCCTCACCGTCACATGCAAAGCCAGTGCCTCGAACCAAAGGACCATTGGTCGCGTTTGGAAGTTTGCCTGAACCATCTTGTGTAACAGGAGTTGCATTTGGTGTACCAAAACACCATGCTTTTCCAATGTAGGAAATCGAACCTCCAGGTACTGGGCTTGGACCTAATGGACCTCCTTGTCCGTCTACTAAGGCTATTTGTCCTTGCTCTCCTAATCCGCTTATTGGACCCTGAAGGAAGATTGATTGAACCTCGTCGCTTTCGAGAACATTATCGCCGTCATCTTTCCAGAAAGCGAAGTTAACTTCACTATCAAGCTCTCCGGCTCCAGGAGTCGGGGTCGGAGCAGAACATTCTGGATCCGTACTTTCGCTTTCAGGATCCGTACAAGTTTCATCGGTGTCTTGTGTAATACGAGTCGCAGCACACAACCAAGCATCATTGCTACCAACCTCTATGGAGATCGTATCTTCCCCAATGTCTCCTGGTTTAAGGTCAGTAAAATCAAAAAACCTTTGAGTCGTTAGATCGGTTGTACTCCATGAAGTTGATTGGCTAAACACTAGTGCTCCTGAACTACTTGTTATGTAGCTTTCGTTATCGATTTTAAGGTCGATTGCTCCTGCTGCGAACAAATTTCCTGTTGAGGTTTCGGTGTCGCTAAAGAATGCAAAGGTTGCGCCGATTATTAAAGCGGCGGCGGCTAAAATTACCGCACCCGAAATTAAAACTTTTGTATTTATTGCACTTATCATTTATTATTCACCTCCTTTCAGAATAGAATTTTTCTATTCACAAAGATCTATGTTTTGCAAAATTGTTTGTAGTCCACCATAACCTGAAACCGAGTAGTAGTGGCTTGCATCATCTGCGACTGTTTGTAGGTATGCTGTGTTAACATCGCTTCCTACTCCAACTACAAAAACCTCGACACCTGCTGCACGGGCAGCATCGGCTGAAGCTTTGGCAACAGTAGCTGCAGTGCCTGATGGGAGAGGCCTATTGGGATGGCCATCGGTTATGATAATCATCTTGTCTGGAGATGTTCCATCTGATCTGTCATGGCTGTCTCCGGGGTTGTCCATTTCTGTTTTTGCCAAATCGATTCCTTCCTTAAGATTTGTAAATCCGCCTGAAACAATCGCATCAATTGCCGTTTTAAGGCTTGTTGGGTCTGATGTTAAGTGATGGTTTAAGTTTCCAGTAGTTGCGAAACTGCTCTTGCCTGCATGAATTCCTGTGGGTGTCAGACCGAGGTCATCTACGAAATCTTTTGCCGCGGTTTTAAGCTGCCCAAGTTCTGTTGAGTTAATACTACCGGAGCGATCCAGCACAAGCATTACATCTGCTTGGCTGCAAGCAAGAGGTGGAGTTGGAGTTGGGGTAACTGAGGGCACGGTACCATCACAAGTAAAGTTTGGGTTATTTCTATGTTGCACCGCGCTAAAGCTTATGTCTCCCATAAGTGAGTCGGTTTGTGAGGCGTTGTTTGTTGCTGAGCCATCGCAAACAAAGCCTGAATTGACGGTAGGATCATTATTGCCAGGAGCAAGAACTGGTGCTGGGATCAAAGTACCGAAGCACCATGCCTTTCCGATATAACGAGTCTCATTTCCGGGAAGTGGTCCAGGAGTAGGCCAAATGCTTGAGCTTGAGTCGGCCAAAGTCCAATTGTCTCCGTTGAAGAGTGCAGAAGCAGTGCCGGTTTTGAAAATGGTTTCGTCGAGTTCATAGACATTATCTCCGTCGTCAGCCCAGAAAGCAAAATTAATTAATCCACTAAGTTCTCCGTCAAACAAGTTGGCATTTCCGGGCGCTCCAGGATCAGTGCAGCTTGGATCATCGAGAAGCTCAGGCTCGGTACAATTATTATCGTCATTTTTGGTAAGAGTGATATTCATACAGGCCCAAGCATCATTTTGAACTAGCAGGCTAATGGTATCCTCACCAAAGTCAGAGGGCTTGATGTCATCAAAGTTGAAGAAAAGGTGACCTGGAAGGTCGTCTGAAAGCCAGGAGGTACCACTGTTTGGTGCCCCGTTGTAGTAGCTGGTGTTGTCTATTTTTAAATCTAATTCTCCTGCAACCAGTGCATTGTTTTGGGAAGTTTCGGTATCACTAAAAAACGCGAAAGCTCCACCGATTATAACCGCTGCTGCGGCAATTATTGTTGCTCCTGAAAGTAAAACTCGTGAGTTTATTATGTTAAACATTTTTTGTATTTTTCTTTGGTTATCGAAGGGGGCAGATCCTTCGTTAACCACAAAAAAAGCCTGGATTTTATACTAGGCTTTTTAATAATAAAAGTATTTTTATTGCTTTCATATCTTCCTCCGTTTGCGGTCGGAATATACTTTAGATACGTCTTATAATTTTTACTATTATAAGTAATAAAGAAGAAAGGCTGTCAAGATAGACAAACTATATAGTAAATATATAAAAAAACGTCAATCTTATTTTTGTCTTGAATTTATGGGATTTTTCTAATATACCAAAAAAGAATGAAAACTATCCGACAGACTTATATTATAGAAGCAGGTCATTGCGGCAAATTGTCCGTAGTGCTATAATCTTATAATATTTCTGCGCTTCGGCTTCGCTCCTTTCGAGTTCGACTCAGGGTAAACAGGGCGAGCCCTCTGACCTATGGAAGACGATGAATTTTGCTTTTAGACACCCCATCCCTAATCACCCCAGGGGTGGTTTTCTATTGACACCTAAGGATTATTGGCTTAGGATAGGTATGTGCCTAAGCGAAATTTGATTTTAGCTACTAATGAAATTTACCATGTGTTTAATCGTTCAATTGCCAAGGAAAATATTTTTTCTTCAAGGATCAACTTTAGGAAAGCCAAAGAAATTGTTGAATTTTACCGCTTCCCCCAAAAATTGAGATTATCAAAATTTAAAACCCTTACTGAAGATCTAAAGAATGACTATCGCCTTTCCTTACAAGATCAATCCCCGCTTATTGAAATTTATGCGTTTTCATTAATGCCAAACCATTACCACTTTTTAGTAAAGCAGCTCCGAGATAATGGGCTTGCTCGATTCGTTTCTAATTTTCAAAATAGTTTTGCTAAAGTGTTTAATATCAAAAATGATCGAGATGGAGCATTATTTCAAAACTCCTTTAAGGCAAAAAGAGTAGAAACAGATGAACAATTTGTTCATGTGTCGCGATACATTCATTTAAATCCGGTAACTGCATATCTTATCAAATTCAACGAGCTTAAAGATTATCCTTTGACATCTTTTCCTAATTATGTCTATGAGAATAAAGACTTATTTGTCAATACAAAATTTTTACTTGGTATGTTTAAATCTGCGGAAAACTATATCAAATTCGTTGCAGATCAAGTAGGTTATCAAAGAGAATTAGCTTTAGTAAGAGATTTGATTATCGAATGATCATAGCCCAGCTTTCAGTTCAATTCCTGGGGTGTCAAGCTAAAGACACCCCTGGGGTGACTAGCGGGGTGACTAGCTAAGGGTAACTAGGTATTGATTGTGGATTGTGGAGAGGGGAATGAATTTGAACAAAGAACGGCGGGAGAGTATAATATATCCCTATGGCGCAAATTTTGGGGCTGATGCTCCTTTCTCTTTTTATAACCTTTATTCTCCTTATCCCCTTTATTGACTTTTTATATAAATTAAAAATAAGAAGGCAAAAGCAAAAAACTGTCGATATTTTTGATAAGCCCACTCCCTATTTTGATAAGCTTCACAGCTGGAAAGAAGGGACTCCTTTTGGAGGAGGGCTTTTGATCATTCTTGTTGTTGCAATTCTTTCTCTCTGGTCATATGGAATTTTAAGTACTTCTTCAAATCTCTGGGAAATATTTGTACTTCTTTTCACTTTTATTTCCTTTGGTGCTTTAGGGTTTTATGATGATCTAAAAAAACTCATAAATGGTAAAAAAAAATCTTTTTTTGGTCTTCGTTTTAGATACAAATTTCTAATTCAGTGGGTCTTAGCTTTTATTATCGCATCTATTTTATTTACTCAACTAGGATATAATTTTATTTTTATAAAAGGGTTTGGCTTAGCAAGTTTAGGTTTTCTCTTTATTCCTTTTGCTGCTTTTGTTATCGTCTCATTTACAAATGCATTTAATATAGCAGACGGCTTAGACGGCTTGGCCTGCGGTCTTCTTTTGATTTGTCTTGGAGCATTTTTAGCAATCTCCGGAAACCAACTAGATGAATCCCTTGGAATTTTTATTGCGGTTCTTATGGGAAGCTTAGCTGCATTTTTGTACTTTAATATTTATAAGGCAAGAATTTGGTTAGGAGATGTTGGCTCTCTATCACTGGGAGCAGTTCTTGCTGTTATTGGTCTTTTAACGGGAAAAATAATTGCCCTGGCTTTTATAGGAGGAGTGTTCGTAATAGAAATCGGATCATCTTTAATACAAATTCTCAGCAAGAAATTTTTGGGAAGAAAAATACTGCCCGTTTCACCGTTTCATCTATATCTTCAGAAAATCGGGTGGGATGAACCAAAGATTGTTATGAGGGCTTGGCTTTTAGGATTTTTCTTTGCCATCCTGGGTCTTTATATAGCTTTTATTAAATGAAGAGAATAGACATAATTCTTCTTTTTTCTGTAATTTTCCTAACTCTATTTGGACTCTTTATGATATACGATGCTTCTTCTTTTGTAGCCTTCAGAGATTTTTTCGATAAGTATTACTACATAAAAGGTCAAATAGTTTGGGTGGTATTAGGATTTGTATTTCTTGCCTTATTTTCTTATTTTGATTATCGTAAATTATATAACTTATCGCTTCCAATATTGCTTTTTGGATTAGTCCTTTTAATACTTGTATTTATTCCCGGAGTCGGAGTTTACCTTCTTGGAGCAAAAAGATGGATAAATACAGGATTTTTTCTGCTTGCGCCGGGAGAATTTGTAAAGCTCGCCCTTGCAATTTATCTTGCATCATGGTTATCAAGAAAAGAAAAGGGGAGACTTGGGGCATTTTTACTTCTTTTAGGGCTTATTATACTTCTTGTTATTTTACAACCAGATATGGGAACAGCTGTTGTTATTCTCTCAGAAGCTTTTATTGTCTATTTTTTGTCTGGAGGAAACCTTTTATACTTTGCGGGCCTTATTCCTGCAGTTTTAACAATTGGATTTATTTTAATTAGAATATCTCCCTACCGTCTAAAAAGATTAGAATCTTTTTTTAACATCAATCAGTCAATTGAGTCATCATCTTATCATGTAAAGCAGGTTTTAATTGCACTTGGGTCGGGAGGTATTTTTGGAGTCGGTCTTGGAAATTCTCTACAAAAATATGCATATTTACCGGAAACGACTACAGACTCTATTTTTGCAATTATTGCAGAAGAACTTGGATTTATTGGCGCAACTTTTATTGTTATTATTTTTGCCGTAGTTGTATGGAGAGGGTTTCTCATAGCAACAAAGGCAAGAGATAATTTTGGAAAACTTTTGGCAGGAGGAATTACCGCATTCCTGGGCGTGCAGATAATAATAAATTTATCTGCGCAAACAGTTCTCCTTCCTCTAACGGGAATCCCTTTGCCTTTTATATCCTACGGGGGATCTGCTCTTATTGTTGATCTTTGTGCAATTGGAATTCTTCTTAATATTTCTAAGCAATCTTCTTTATGAAAATTATTATAATTGGAGGACACTTATCTCCGGCGCTGTCTGTTTTGGATTCACTTCCAAAAGATTGGGAAATCTTATTCTTCGGCAGAAAATATGTGTTTGAAGGGGAAAAATCGTTGTCCTTAGAATATAAAACAATAAATAACCTGCCTGCCGGCAAGGCAGGTCTTAAAATTCCGTTTGAAGAGATCTTAACAGGGAGGCTTCAGAGAAAATTTACAAAAAACACAATTCCTTCACTTTTAAAATTACCTTCCGGCTTTTTTAAAGCTTTTATTGTTCTTAGGAAATTTAAGCCTGATGTTGTTTTGGGATTTGGAGGATATCCTCAAGTTCCCGTTGTTTTCGCCTCATTTTTCTTAAAAATTCCAGTTGTTTTACACGAACAAACATTAGAAGCAGGACTTGCCAATAAAATATGTACGCCAATTGCCGAAAAAATTTGTATTTCTTGGAAATCTTCTGCTAATTTTTTTCCAAAAAGAAAAACTATTTTAACGGGAAATCCAATAAGAAAAGATATTATTCAGAGCTCAGGGTTCCCCGGCCTCGACAATCGAAGCGGGGCGGGCAGGGTTCGGAGTTCAGGGTTGGACTTACCATTAATTTACGTGACCGGCGGAAGTTCCGGCTCGCACTTTTTAAACAGTTTGATCGAGAATTTAATTCAAGAACTTTTGGTAAATTTTAAAATTATTCACCAGACGGGAGATTCCCGAGAATACAAAGATTATGAACGCCTTTATAATTTATATAAAAAACTACCCAAAAAACTTAGAGATAATTATTCATTGTATAAATTTATTGACGCTCAAGAGGTTGGAAGAATTCTTAATAAAGCGGAGTTTGCGATTGCAAGATCCGGAATTAATACAGTAACAGAGTTTATTTTTACAAAAAAACCGGCAATTTTAATTCCCTTGCCCTTTTCCCAGAACAATGAGCAATTAAAAAATGCCCTTTTTTTAAAAAAACTTGGACTTGGTAGAATGATTTTGCAAAAAGAAGCAACTCCACAAGTTCTATTATCAAATATTCAATCTATGCATAAGTCAATTAACGAGTACAAAAAAAACTTAAAAAATCTTAAAGATTTAATAAAGGAAGATGCGGCAGACAAAATAATAAAAGTTGTAAAACAATGCGTATTAGAAAAATAAAAAGAAAAGGTAGGTCCTTTTTTATTAAAATTGCTCTACCCATCCTCGTTCTGTTAATTTTATCTGCCCTTTTATTGTATTTTCTTCCAACACTGTCCCTTTTTAAGAAGCCAATTATTAGTCCTTTGGCAAAAAATAAATCGTCTCAAACTCCAAACTTAGAAACTTTGCTGAAAAATGCAAAAGTGCCTTTTGTTTCTATATCTCAATCAGCCGATTATTACATTGTAATGCTTTCAGATGGAGGCCAGATTTTTATATCTTCTAAAAAAGATTTAACTTCTCAAATCAGCTCTTTACAACTCATATTCAATCGGCTTACAATAGAAGGGAAAAGAATAAAAAGCCTTGATTTTAGGTTTGATAAACCTATTATAAAATTTTAATTCTATGAATGAAGGAAAAATAGTTGTTGGCATAGATATTGGTACATCAAAGATCGCAGTAATTATTGCACGAACAGACGAGTCAACAGTTAATGTCCTTGGAGTTTCCGAAGCAAAATCCTCTGGTATTAAAAAGGGACAAATAGTTGATATAGAAGAGGCTGTTGGTTCCATTAATACATCTTTGGAGGCCGCAGAAAGGATGGCGGGATATTCGGCTTCCCGCGTAGTTGCCTCAATTGGCGGAGCTCATATTGAGTCGCTAAATTCAAAGGGAGTAGTTGCTGTCTCTGCGCCGGAAGGCGAAGTTACAAAAAGTGATCTTGCAAGAGTAATAGATGCTGCAAGAGCAGTATCTTTGCCATCAAGCAGAGAAATTATTCATGTTTTACCCCGAAGTTATACAGTAGACGGGCAAGAAGGCATAAAAGATCCAGTCGGCATGAGCGGAATAAGACTTGAAGTAGATACTCACATTATTTCTGCAAATTCAACCGCAATACGAAATTTAGAAAAGGCTCTAACAGAAGTAGGAGTTGATATAGACGGAGTCGTTTATAACGGTTACGCAAGCAGTCTCTCTGTTTTATCGGATACCGAAAAGGAGTTGGGAGTTATTCTTGTGGATATGGGAGCCGGAACTACAGATATTTCAATTTACGTTGATTCCGCCGTTGCTTATTCTTCTGTTTTGGCAATCGGAGCAAGGCACATCACCAACGACTTGGCTATAGGGCTTAGAATTTCTTTGGAAAGCGCTGAAAAAATAAAACTTTTCCTATCAAATCCTCCTAAAAGAATTGCAAAAGTAGCAGAAGAGGATCAAGAGCCATTACATAAATCCTCAGATGAAATTGATCTTTCCTCCCTGCATCTTACAGAAGAAATAAACAAAGTTTCAAAAAAAACTTTAATTGATGGCATTATTAGACCAAGACTTAATGAAATTTTTACATTTGTGGGACTCGAAATTAAAAAAAGCGGTTTCGGGTCTCAGACCCCATCGGGGATTGTAATAACAGGCGGAGGAGCGCGAACAGTGGGAATAGTTGAGGGTGCAAAAAGAACTCTGGCAATGCCGGCAAGGATCGGCCTTCCTACAAATATAAAGGGTATAATAGATGAAATTCAAGACCCTTCATTTGCAACAGCAGTTGGTCTTTGTGTGTATGGCTCAACACTTGAGCCTCAATCGGGTCTGCCTTTTGGCATATCTGTTCCTCAGATTCCTAACTTACGATTTAATAAAATTTTTTCTAAAGTTTTAGATCTTATTAAGTCTTTTATGCCCTAAGTTAGGGCTTGCCCCATAAATCTTACCGCAAAGCTTTTTACTACTGTTCGTACACGCTTTTCGGAGCGATTTTTTCGGGGCTTGCAAAAAAAATTCTTATTTGCTAGCATGAAATAATATCGGCCATGCTTATTAAACCCCAAACAACAAACTTTGCAAAGATAAGAGTAATGGGTATCGGCGGCGGAGGCAATAACGCACTCTCCTCTATGATAAATCAGGGGCAAATTCAGGGAGTAGATTTTGTAGCAGTAAACACAGATGCTCAGGCTCTTCTTCTTTGTCAATCTACGACAAAACTTCAAATAGGAGAAAATTTAACAAAAGGACTTGGTTCAGGAGGAGATCCGGAGATTGGAAAACAGGCAGCTGAGGAATCAAAAGAAAAAATAAAAGATATTCTTGAGGGGTCAGACATGATATTTTTGGCAGCCGGATTGGGAGGGGGAACAGGTACGGGAGCTGGTCCAATAATCGCAGAGGTTGCAAAAGAGGTAGGAGCTCTAACAATAGCAGTTGTTACAAAACCATTTGCGTTTGAGGGGACAAGACGGATGGTTGTAGCAGAAGACGGAATAGAGGACTTAAAAGATAAAGTAGATACTCTTATAGTTATTCCAAATCAAAGAATTTTAGATGTTGTGGATAAGAAACTTTCGCTTCTTGAGGCATTTAAAGTTGCGGATTCTGTTTTAACACAGGGTGTTCAGGGGATTTCAGATCTAATAACAATGCCGGGGCTTATTAATGTTGATTTTGCAGATGTTCGGACAATTATGTCATCGGCAGGGTCTGCTCTTATGGGAATTGGAACCGGGGTTGGCGAGAATAGAGCAGCTGCTGCTGCAAGATCGGCAATTGCTTCTCCTCTTTTGGAAATCTCTATGGATGGAGCAAGGGGAGTTCTGTTTAATATAACAGGAGGACCGGATATTACAATGAGCGAGGTAGATGAGGCGGCAAAAATCATTGCAGCTGCAGCAGATCCTGACGCAAATATAATCTTTGGAGCAACAATTGATGACACCATGCATGATCAGATAAAAATTACGGTTATTGCAACAGGATTTGATTCAACAAGACAGAAACTTCAGGAGTTTATAACACCTGAGAAAAAATCTGAGGGAGTATCCGCTACGCAAACTCCCCAGGAAGAACCCATAGGAGATGAGGAAGACGTCTTTGAAATCCCCGCATTTCTAAGACAGAGGAATTAAAAGATTGTGCGACATAAATTGACTATTGCAAAGTAGGGTAGAGTAGTATAAGATATTATTACTAAAATCTCCTGCAACACCGAAAGGTCTTTGCAGGATTTTTTTTGGTTAGAACTGCTATAATATTCTCATGAGCAAGAAACGATGTATCATCCTCATTGATGGGAGTAATTTTTATTTTAAACTGAAAGATTTAAAACTTCATAATCTTCTCAATTTTGATTTTACTGCATTTGCCACAAAACTTGCTAAAGACCAAGAAATAACCCATGCAACCTATTATGTTGGAAAAATAAGAACTGATGGGACGAAACATACGCAGAAATTATTCAGCAGCCAGAGAAAACTACTTGCCCATCTTAAAAAGCACGCTTTTGTGTATTCTCTCGGATATTTAATGAAGTCTGATGGTAAGATACACGAAAAAGGAGTAGATGGGGGTAAGTCCAAGCCAGCTAGGTTTATTTATTAAGAATATTCCCAGAGAGAGTAGTAATGGGGAAACGCCAGCAAATAAAGTTAAGACATAGGAATCTTTTAGATACTTTCCAATGAGCAGTTTATCAACTATATTGTCTCCTGCCCAGAAAGCTCTTGCTATTATGGTAGAAGCGAGCTAATCCATATGAGTAATTATACCAAGATCATTGACTTTCTTCTAAATAATTGTTAAATTCTTTTTGAAGGCTTAAAAAGCAATATCTTTCATTTAGGTGTAAAGTAGAATTTTAGCTTCAAAATATCTGAGTAGGCTGAGATACATCGGTAACACTTTTAAGGTAGAATAGTTTGCCAAGAAGTGGGGGTGATACCGGTGTATAAAGATAAGTATAAACGCCTCAGCTAGTGCGAAAGCCCACTGAGGTTTTTAAATATAGATTCAATTCTTCAACACTTCTTCTTTACTACTATTATTTCTTGATAAAAATGTGTATAATCGATGTACGTACCATGAAAACCGTATTCGTTGATAACAAAGTGATGCTTCCTGAAAGAATTAAAGTCAGATATTTTAAGGGAAAAAGCGGGGTTTGGATTGTTGAATTGCCTGAGTTCGATATATCTACGGAATCTGATTCACTACTCCAGATTGATGAGTTGCTGAATGACTTAATCTTTGTATATTTTGACGTTCCCGTAGAACAGAGAAAATCTATAAGGTATGTGAGGGTAGAGCCAGAGAAAAATATTAACGAGAAAACGCTTGAGGAAAGCCCCTCATATTTTGAAAAATTTATCTCTTCAGAGGCTTTTCGAATTTATAATAACCCACAATGAAATCATTCGGTTCGAGAGACCTCGAAAATTTTGTAAAGAAATTCAATTTCACCTTTCATAGTATTAGCTCAAGCCATCATGCTAAATATTATCCTCCGAAGAGCAGAATCTCAACTGACCCTTCTAGACCATTTTTTCAATTTCAACTCGGTCGAAAAACTTATGACCCGCACTCAGCAAGTCGCTATATTTCGCAGCTAAAAAAACTTGGGCTCACAAAAGAAGAAATAGAGAAAAATATCTAATTTTGATTGCTTTTCTTGATTTCTCATTTTCTTAGATTGACTTCCTGCTTCCTCTTTGATAAATTAAATTCGAATGCTTAAGAAAGTAATCTTTTCAAAAGGTGCTTTAGCAGGATTTTAGCTTCAAAAGTGGGGGATGTCTTAAGAATCCCCGCATTCTTAAGGCAGAGGAATTAAAGTGCTTTAATTTTAGACTGTCAAAGCAATCTTTCCGAGGACCGTCCCCGATTTTCGATTTTCGATTTTTGTCGATGAAGCCCATAAATTAGAAAATGATATAATAAATATATGTCTCTTACACCTTCAACCATGCTTGCATTGGGAACCTTAGCTCCAAATTTTGAATTGCCAGATGTCTGCTCAGGCGAAATTGTATCTTTGGATGATTTTAGAGGAAGGAAGGC
Organism: Candidatus Levybacteria bacterium RIFCSPLOWO2_01_FULL_38_21; assembly: GCA_001782475.1. Lineage (GTDB taxonomy): Bacteria > Patescibacteriota > Microgenomatia > Levybacterales > UBA12049 > 2-01-FULL-38-21. Next base: position 13,356 of record MFOT01000020.1, read on the forward strand.
TCTTCTTATAATGTTTATCTGCAGACACTGTCCGTATGTTCAACATGTAAAAGAAGGAATTGCAAAAATAGGGCACGACTATAAAGAAAAAGATATAGGAATTATTGCAGTAAGCGCAAATGACATCAACTCATATCCTGAGGATTCGCCTGAAAGCCTAAAGGAAATGGCGCAAGAGCTAAATTTTAGTTTTCCATATCTTTATGATAGGTCACAAGAAATTGCAAAAGCCTATACTGCAGCTTGCACTCCAGATTTTTTTCTTTTTGATAAGAATAGAAAATTAGTTTACAGAGGACAGCTTGATGGCTCAAGACCTGGAAATAATTTACCAGTAACAGGTAAAGATCTAAGAGAAGCTATTGATGCAGTTTTAAACGATAAACCTGTCAATCAAAATCAAAAACCAAGTATTGGGTGCAATATTAAATGGAAACCGGGCAACGAGCCTTCGTATTAGGTATTATTGAAGTCAACTCCATTTTAAGCTAGAATTAACTCATGTTTGAACAAGTATCTCCAAAAGTAGATTTCCCAAAGCTTGAGCATGATATTCTTGAGTATTGGAAAAAAAATAAGATTTTTGAAAAGTCTCTAGAGAAAAGAAAAAAGGAAAAAAAATTTACTTTCTATGATGGCCCTCCTTTTGCGACGGGACTTCCTCACTATGGTCATATCTTGGCAATGACCATCAAAGATGCCGTCACCCGCTATAAAACTATGCAGGGGTTTTATGTTCCAAGAAGACTTGGGTGGGATTGCCATGGACTCCCTGTTGAATATGAGGTAGAAAAAGAATTTACGATTTCGGGGAAAAAACAGATCGAAGAAATGGGGGTCGATAAATTCTGCGACGCTTGTCGAAATATTGTTTTTCGCTACACAACCGAGTGGGAAAAGACTATTGATCGGATGGGACGATGGGCGGATAAAAAAAATACTTATGCAACTATGGACCTTTTCTACATGGAATCGATACTTTGGGTTTTCAAAGCAATTTGGGATAAAGGACTTATTTATAAAGGTTTTAAAAGCATGCCTTACTGTCCCCGTTGCGGCACTCCGCTTTCGAATTTCGAAACAAATCAAGGATACAAAGATAACGTCTTAGATCCATCAGTTTTTGTTAAGTTTGAATTAAAAGATAAGCCGGAAACATATCTTTTGGTTTGGACAACAACTCCTTGGACATTACCTGGAAATGCTGCTTTGGCGTTAAATCCCAAAATTAAATATATTAAAGTCCAAGCAGGCGATCAAAAACTAATCCTGGCCAAAGAAAGACTTTCCGTTTTAGGCAGGAAATACAAGATACTAGAGGAGTTAAAAACTCAAGATTTAGTTGGAAAAACCTATAAACCTCTTTACGAATTTATTAAACCCGAGAAGGACAAAAAATCTTTTGTAGTTCTTTTAGCTAATTTTGTAAGTACAGAGGATGGAACGGGGATTGTTCATATTGCTCCTGCTTTTGGAGAAGACGATTTAAATCTTGGCTTAAAAGAAAATCTTCAAATAATCCAAGTAGTAAACGAAAGGGGAGAATTTATTGATGCTGTTAAGCCTTGGGCAGGCGTTTTTGTTAAAAAGGCAGATAAGCGGATAACAGAAGATCTTAAAAACAGAGGCCTTTTATATAAAGAGGAAATAATTTATCACACTTATCCTTTTTGCTGGCGTTGTGAGACTCCCTTGATTTATTATGCTATCTCAACTTGGTTTATTAGTGTTAGTGAAATTCGCGATAAACTTGTAAAGAACAATGAAAAAATTCATTGGATGCCAGCCCATATTAAAAAAGGTCGGTTTGGCAAATGGTTGGAAAAAGCAAAAGATTGGGCAATTTCAAGAAACAGATTCTGGGGGGCGCCGATTCCCCTTTGGTACTGCAAAAAATGTCAAAAATATATTCCTATAGGCTCTTTAAATGAACTTGAAGAAAAAAAGATAGGTGATGTTAAAATTACAGATCTTCACAGGCCTTTTATCGACAAGATAAAGATAAAATGTAAATGTGGAGGGGAGGCTATAAGAGTTTCTGAAGTTTTAGACTGCTGGTTTGAGTCGGGATCAATGCCTTACGCTCAAGACCATTATCCTTTTGAAAACAAAGAGGAGTTTGAGAAAAATTTTCCTGCGGACTTTATAGCGGAGGGACTCGATCAGACACGCGGCTGGTTTTACACGCTTCATGTTTTGGCAACGCTTTTATTTGATAAACCGGCTTTTAAAAATTGCATAGTTAATGGAATAGTTCTTGACAAGGAAGGAAAAAAACTTAGCAAACGGCTTAGAAACTATCCAGAGTTAGAACTTGTTTTCGAAAAGTACGGAGCAGACAGCATAAGATTTCTTCTTCTTTCTTCCCCGGCCTCACTGGCGGAAGACCTTAGAATCTCAGAGGAGATTATTGGCGATGTAACAAGAAAGGTTTTCTTAATACTTTGGAATGTTTACAATTTTTTTGTTACTTATGCTGCTATTGATCAATGGGAGCCTCGAGTCCATAATTATGAACTTAGGAATGTTTTAGATAAGTGGATTATCTCAAGGCTTAATCAGATAATCAAAGACTCGACGAAATATATCGGTCATTATAATTTGCCAAAAGCTGCGAATTTAATTTCTGATTTTATTTATAACGATTTGTCTACGTGGTATGTAAGGCGTTCGCGGGATAGGGTCGGGCCAACAGCTAAAAACAAAGAAGATAAGGATATTTGTTACTCAACTTTTTACAAAGTTTTGACTTCTGTGTGTAAACTTTTAGCCCCATTTGCGCCATTTTTGACTGACAAAATCTACCAGAATCTAACTGGTGAGGAATCAGTTCATTTGGTTGATTGGCCAGAGGCAGATAGATCACGAATTGATGAAAAACTTGAGGAAGAAATGAATGTTGTTCGCAAAGTCTGCGAGATGGGGCATGCAAAAAGAAAGGAACTTGGACTAAAAGTAAGACAACCGCTTCAAAAATTTTCAATTTTCAATTTTTCCACCTTCGCCAAGGCTTCGGCGGACAGGCAATTTTCAATTAAGGATGAAGGTTTAATAAATTTGATTAAGGATGAGTTAAATGTTAAGAAGGTAGGGTTTAAAATAGGACGAGGAAAACTTAAGGTTGACTTAGATACCAAAATAACTCCGGAGCTTAAAAAAGAGGGGGAGGCAAGAGAAATCGTAAGGCTTATTCAAGAAGAAAGAAAAAAAATAGGAACCAAACCCAATGAAAAAGTGGATGCGGTTCTTAATAGTTGGCCAAAAGATATGGAGAGCTATATTAGAGATAGGGGATTAGTCCGAAATATTAAAAAGGGATCATTTGAGGTTCTTCGAATAAATGACTAGGCAATTTTTAAGAATAGATTTGGGTTTAATTATACCCGCCTTAGTTCTTCTAATTTTAGGGCTTGCGGGTATTTTTTCTTTAAGTTTTGAATTATTTAGATCCCAGTTTCTGTTTTCGATTATAGCTTTCCTTGCCTTTTTATTTTTTTCTCAAATTAATTACCAGTCCCTTAAAAACTACAGCGTTTTAATTTACATTGCCTCAGTAATAATTCTCTTTTTGGTTCTCTTAATCGGGATTGAGAGCAGAGGTTCTGTTAGATGGTTTGAATTTTTAGGTTTTAGAATCCAGTTCTCAGAACTTCTTAAACCCTTTCTTGCTCTTTGTCTGTCTTCTTTTTTGATAAGTAAAAACAGTTATTCGATAAAATTGTTTTTATTAATTTTAGCTTTGCTTTCTCCCATTTTTCTTTTAATTTTTTTTCAGCCGGATTTAGGAAATGCGATAATTTATTTTTTGGTAACGATATTAGTGTTGTTCTCTTTCGGATTCCCCTTGAGATATTTCTTTGTCACTTTATTACTAATAGTAATGTCTTTCCCTATCCTCTTTAGATTTTTAAAAGAGTATCAGAGGGAAAGACTTCTAACATTTTCTCATTTAAAAGTTGATCCCCTAGGCATTTCCTATAATGCTATTCAGTCTGTTATAGCAGTTGGATCCGGAATGTTTATAGGAAAGGGCTTTGGTCAGGGAACTCAATCGACTCTCAGGTTTTTGCCCGAACGTCATACGGATTTTATTTTTGCTACCCTTTCTGAGGAATTAGGGCTTATAGGTTCAGCAGTAATAATAGCCGCTTTTTGCTTCCTTTTTTACCGGATTTTTCTAATTTATAAAAACTCAGATTCAACATTTTCAAAAATATTTGCCCAAGCTGCTTTTTTTCTTATCTTTTTACAGTTTTTTATGAATATTGGCATGAATATCGGAATTACGCCGATTGCTGGAGTTTCTTTGCCTTTTGTGTCTTATGGAGGAAGTTCTCTTTTGTCAAACTTTATTCTCCTTGGATTTCTTTCTTCTATGAGTAAGGGATTTGATTCAAAAGAGGTTCTAGAAATTAGATAGCAGGTTTGCTATAATTTTAAGCTATGGAGTATGCGGTAGTAAAACTAGGTGGAAGACAGTATAAAGTGTCTATGGGGTCTATTATAGAAATAGATAGAATAAGTATTAAAAAGGATGAGGAGGTAATTTTGGACGATGTTCTTCTATGGGTTTCAGATGGGCAGGTTAAGATTGGAAAACCGATTCTCCCAAATATTAAAATTAAAGCCAAGGTAATCGATCATATAAAAGGAGATAAAATAAAAGTTGCAAAATTTAAATCAAAAGTAAGGTATAGAAGGGCGATGGGTTTTAGACCCCTTTTTACTAAGCTGGAGATAAAAAAAATAGAAATATCTCCATCTGATGTAAAAAGTATAAAATCTAAAAAACCCTTGGCAAAAACGAAATAATAAAGAGCTTGATATATTTTGATCCTCTTGACCGTTGTGAAAACTATTGTTATAATTCTTGTGATTTTCACACTAAATTAATTTTTAATTTTTTCATTTTTCATTTTTCATTATGGCACACACAAAAGCACAAGGGGGAGTTAAGGGAAATAGGGATTCAATCGCAAAACGTCTGGGGATTAAATTATACGCCGGAGAAAAAGTTCAACCGGGCAATATTATTGTTAGACAAAGAGGAACAAAATTCTTTCCAGGCACAGGAGTTGAGATGGGGAGAGATTTTACATTATTTGCAGTTGACAGAGGCACGGTATCTTTTAAAAAATCCAAAGGTAAAAAAATTATAGAAGTCGTTAAGTTAAGCTAGGTTTTTATGGATGAACAGACACAAGAAAAAGTTTTTGAACTTGATATAAATTTGCTTCAGGCGAATCCTCTTCAGCCTCGCGGTGTAATTTCTCCGGAGTCTTTAAATGAACTGATCGAATCAATAAGAGAGCAAGGAATCCTGGAACCCCTTGTTATAGCAAGAACCCCTGCCGGATATCAGATAATCGCAGGAGAAAGAAGATGGAGAGCCGCAAAAATCTTGGGTCTTTCAAAGGTTCCAATCGTAATTAAAGAGGCAACACCCCAAGGAATGCTTGAAATGTCTATTGTCGAAAATGTGCAAAGAGAAGACCTTAATCCAATCGAGCGAGCCCTTGCGTATAAAAGATTAATAGATGAGTTCGGACTTGGAACAAACGAAGTCGCAAAAAGAGTTGGGAAGAGTGCTCCTGCAGTATCTAATACAATTAGACTTCTCTCACTTCCTGATGCAATTAAGGATGCTTTAGTTGCAGGTGTGCTAACAGAAGGTCATGTGCGTCCGCTTGTTTCAGTAGCCGATCAAAAATTAATACTTGAATTATTTAAAAAAATCTTGCGAGAAAACAGTACGGTTAGGCAAACAGAAGATATGGCAAGAAGAGTAAAGTCAGAAATTGAGAAAAGAGAGCCTCGTACAGCACACGACAGGCTTTGGGTTCCAGAGCTTGACGAGATGGGAAAAGAACTTGAGAAGAGGCACGGCTTTGCGAAAGTTGCAATGTATCAATCAAGAAGCCTTGCCCGTATTACTATTGCAATAGCAGGAGATATAGATGAGACCACACCCAAAGTTAAGGAAATTTACGAGACCTTAATGTCTGACAAATCTAAGGAATCTTAACAAACCCAATTTTATTTAGTGGCCAATAAACAAAAAAAGATTTTCCAATAATTGATTTTCTTGAGACAAAACCCCATTCCCTCGAGTCTGAACTGTAAGATCTATTATCTCCCATAACAAGATAGCTTTCCTCAGGGACTTTTACTTCCTGTCCTTCTTTTAAGAATGATCCTCCGTAAGTTTTGACATTTGGCTGCAGGTAGCTACTTTCGTCAAGCTTTTCTCCATTTAGAAAAACAGATCCGTTTTTAATGTAAATTTTATCGCCTGAGGTAGCGATTACTCTTTTTATAAAATCTTTTTCAGGTTCTGGCGGTGCTTTAAAAACTATAACCTCGCTTTTTTTGGGTTTTTCAAAACTTAAAACAATTATGTTTGTAAGGATATATTCCCTGTCGGTAAAGTTAGGATACATGGAGTCGCCATTTACCTGAAAAGGACGGAACAAAAATACGTAAATAACAAGGAAAACAGCAGCCGCCAAAAGAAGTGTCTCGACAATATCTATTAAGAATGTATAAATTTTTCGGACTATTGACATTAGTTTTAATTGTCCTTGATTTAGCTTCTTTTGTCAACGCTATTATTTTGTGGTAATATATCGGTATATTTGGATCCTTAGCTCAGCGGTAGAGCGCTTCGTTCACATCGAAGACGTCGCAAGTTCGAATCTTGCAGGATCCACAAAAAGTCCATCCACAACTGATTTGTTGACAGTTTTTTGACGCCCACAAGCTCCACAACTTAGGCACGAGTGTCCACACGGTTGTGAACTCCACAATTTTGTGGGTTTAAAGACTTGCAATTGCTTAAATCAAAATGCAACAATGATAGTATGCCCGAAGAAGATATTAAAAGTGAAATAAAAAGCGAGATAGCAAAAGAAAAACCAAGAGATAATGAGGGACATTTTATCCATATCGAAGAGCCAGAGCTCAATGAGGCGCCAAAAGACCCGATATCAAAATTTATAGGAGAACATACAAGCTACCATAAAACTCAGGATGATATTTTAGATGTTCATGTCGGCAATCCTCTGCGGAAAATTACAGAGCTTCTTGTGGATATTAAAAAACAAAAAGCATTTTCATTCACATTAAAAGGCTCACTTGGAATAATGGGAGTAGCACTTGCGTTATCTGTCTTTGGGATTTTTGGCGGAGGGAAAATTCTTTGCGATAAAGGGGTGCAGACCCAAATCGGGGTTATTAAAACATTAAATGTTTATGATAGTGATCTATCAGCAATTCCTGTTCTTTCGCTTTTTCTAAATTATTTTAATTCTAAAGAGATTCATCAAAGGACGGTTTTGGTAAAAAATGATGAGAGCGTAATGCGATTGCCATTTTCAAAAGAAGTAAACTTTACTCAATACCAAAACCTTCGGATAATTGCGACGGGGAATTATGACAGTTGCTCCCAAACATTAACGGTAAGCGATCCAAACAGTCTTGAGATTTACCCCCGATAACAATTTAACAAGAAACAATTAAAAACCCCCGGAATATCTAACCCCCGGTGTTAAATAGCTTCCAACACAGGTGAAACAGATTCGCCACCTGACAGACAAGGTTTCGAAAAGTTGATTTTTCTGCCCAGACAGTCCCAACCCCTCCCCATTCTTTCATTCTCAAATCCTCGCTTGTCCTAAATTTACTGAGGGGAGGACATTGGAATAATTTTCCGAAACTGCTTGATTGTTTGGCCTGTTTTATTTAGTATTGTAGTATAATCTGACTATTATGAAATTCGCAAAGGTTTCTGGTTCGAATCCATCGATGTCCACAAGTCTTCAAAAAATTTATATTCACCTATCATAAAATATATTCATTGTGTTATTATGGAAAAATAAAATGAAAGACCAGGTTATAAAGATAATAGCTTATGTATCGTTAATTATTTTTCTCTATCTTGCCTTTTATTATTTGTACAACGGAATTTTTATTCAAAAAATTCCTTTGGAAGGAGATAGTATTGGTTGGCATATTCCTATTGCAAAATTTGTGCTGAATGGGACGATTCTAAATTTTCACAGCACAGTTCTTCCGCAATTTTATCCGGGTGCATCCGAACTAATCCTATCTCTATTTATGCTGGTTGGTTTACCTCTTAACACTTACAATATACTTGCCTGGTTTTTATTATTTCTAGGCTGTTTCTTGCTCGCAAGAAATTTTGGACTCGAAAAATTTTATTCGATGCTATTTGCTATTGTCGTAAGCACTCAGAATACAATATTAAGATGGTTAAACACTCAAGTAATTGACATTTGGCTTGCGGTATTTTTTATATTTTCATTAATTTCACTTGAAAAACCAAAAAAAGAATTTAGCTATTTCATAGGACTCGGTTTTCTGTCTGGTATGATTTTGGGAACAAAATATACTGGAGTTCTATTAATATTATCTTTGTTGATATTTTACTATAAAAAAATTATTAAAGTAATATCCTTCTCAAGAGTTTTGGTATTTTTAATTCCGTTCTCAATTCTTGGACTTTCTTGGTATATACGAAATTTTTTGATTTTCCAGAATCCGTTTTTCCCTATTGAAATTCCTCCTTTTAGGGGAGTGTATGTTTTTACAAGTAATGCTTTTTTAACTTTATTGAATTATCCACTGCAGATGTTAAATGCCTTTATTGCGGAATATAAGCTTTGGGCTTTTGTTATTCTGGGGGGGGGTTATTTGTTTTTTCACATCTGGCGCAAAAAAAGAACTTTATTTTCAGATATTCA
>MFOT01000021.1 GCA_001782475.1 Candidatus Levybacteria bacterium RIFCSPLOWO2_01_FULL_38_21
CGCGATGAGGCACACACAATCGGACTTGACCCTTCATACAAATTGATTTCCGAATCCGAAGCAGTTCTTCTTATGCGAAAAAATATTTTTAACTTAGGACTTAAAACCTTTAGACCCCTTTCGAACCCGACAAAATTTCTGGATGCGCTTTTGACTCATTTTTCAAGACTCAAAGACGAAGATATAACTCCTCAGGAATACATAAAGTGGGCAGAAAAACAAAAAAATTCAGAAGAAAAACGGCAATACAAAGAACTCGCAGATTCTTATAAAAGATACGAAGATTTAAAAATTAGAGAATCTGTCATGGATTTTTCAGATTTAATCTCAAATACCCTGCTGTTATTTCGTAAAAGGCCCAATGTCTTAAAAAAATATCAGGATCAGTTTAAGTTTATTTTAGTTGATGAATTTCAGGACACCAATTTTGCCCAAAATGAATTAGCCATTATGCTTGCTGGCAAAAGTAAAAATATAACCGTGGTTGCCGACGATGATCAGTCAATCTATAGATTCAGGGGCGCTGCAGTTTCAAACGTTCTTCAGTTTAAAAAAAGTTTCCCCTCTGCAAAAATAGTAACTCTAAACGATAATTACAGATCTACTCAGACAATTTTAGATGCGTCCTGGGAGCTTATTCAAAATAATAATCCTAACAGACTTGAAGTGGTTGAGAATATCAATAAAAAACTTAAGAGTCATTCCTCCTCTTTGGAAGAAGAGATAAGAATTATCCATGAAACCCGACCAGAAGACGAAGCAGACAGGATTGCCCAAGAAATAAAAACACTATCCAAAACCTATGAATACAAAGATATTGCAATTTTGGTTCGCGCAAATAATCACTCGCAGGGAATAACCACTGCTCTCGCCCGCCACAGAATTCCTTATCAATTCTTAGGACCAGGGTATCTTTTCCAACAGGAGGAAATAAAAGACTTAATTGCATATCTTACCTTTTTAACCGACCTTTCAGATTCTGTTTCTCTTTTTAGAGTCTTGTCTATGGAAGTCTTTGATATTCCCTATGCCCAGCTTAATTTTCTTCTTAATTTTGCAAAAAGAAACAATCTTTCACTTTTTGAAGCGCTTTACGATATAAATTTAGATTTTTTAAAACCGGCTACCCAGAAGAAGCTTCAGGATTTTAGAAAAATGGCAGAGCGCCATCTTGAAAAAACCAAAAAAGAAACGGCCGGACAGATACTTTATTATTTTTTGGTTGATTCAAAACTTTTTGAAAAGCTTAAGACTTCGGATTCTCTCAAAGAGGAACGGCGCATTCAAAATATTGCAAAATTCTTTGACAGAATAAAAAATTTTGAGATGGAGCGATCGGATGCGAATATATTTACTTTAGTCGAGTGGCTCATGCTTATGATGCAAATGGGAGACAGCCCGATTGCCGCAGACATTGACATAAGAGATAAGAACGCAGTTAATATTTTAACTGTCCACTCCTCAAAAGGCTTGGAATTTAAGACAGTATTCTTGATAAATCTTGTCTCAGATCGCTTTCCGTCCCGTGAAAGAAGCGAAAAAATTCCTCTTCCCGAAAGTATTATTAAAGAAAAGGCAGAAAAAGATCGGGATTTTCATCTTGAGGAAGAAAGAAGGCTTTTTTATGTTGGCATGACCAGAGCTATGGATATATTATATTTTACCTACTCGGACTATTACGGGACGGGGAAACGCCCCAGAAAACTTTCGCCTTTCGTCTACGAAGCTCTCCCAAATTTAAAAATAGAGAAAGAGAAAAAAGCGCTAACACAACAGCTTTCTTTAACAGAGGTGCTTTCGGTTTATGAAGAAAACGGGAAAGTAAAAGAAGAAAGACCTCCCCTTAAATTAAGGTACATTACATATTCAAATCTTCAAATGTTTGACATATGTCCTATGCACTATAAAGCAAAGGTTATTTTTAATATCCCCACACCGCCAGCGGCGGTTCAGAGCTTTGGAATTTCTGTTCATAATACATTGTACAGATTTTACAAACAAATTTGGGAAGGAGAAAAACCATCTCTTAAAAAACTTAAGGATCTTTATAAAAAAGAATGGGTCTCAAAAGGATACGACAGCAAAAAATACGAAGAAGAGCGTTTTTCTCAAGGCAAAAATTTGCTTGATAAATTTTATAAAGCAAACTGCAACCCTTTTGTAAGACCGTTGAGACTTGAGGAGCCGTTTTCTTTTATTTTAAAAAATGGTGTAAAGGTTTTTGGCAAGATTGACCGCATAGACCCTAAGGGTAAAGGCATCGAAATTATTGATTATAAAACGGGTGAGGAGAATCCAAAAGCGCAAAAGGCACATGAACTTCAGCTTGCAATGTATGCGCTTGCGGCAACAAGAATAAAAGATGAGGTCTTAAACCGTGACCCCAAAGATATTACCTTAACTCTTTATTTTCTTGAAGGAGATACTAAAAAATCCATGACCTTTACAAAAGGCGACTTAGACACGCTTGAGAATAGGCTTATTGAAAAAATTGAGGAAATAGAAAAAAGCGAATTTAAATGTTCAGGAAATATACTGTGTAAAAACTGTGAATACAAAATGCTCTGCCAAGTCTGACTTGACTCTGTGGTGTAAATTAAAATTGCTCTAGGGAGAGAGTAAGCCAGATTCTGTTTTTACCGCAATCTATCTATGCCTTCTACTTGATGCTCCCGTAAGGATGGTGATAACGCATCATTCTGAAGTTGCAGCAGGTAGGATTGCCCGTTTCACTCTCACTCGTCTCTGTTGCTCTCAAGTCTTGTCAATTCAAGACTTGTTCTAAGCTTCACATATGAGTAAAAAGCTTAGACACTATCAAGTCGGAGCTTACGCTCCGTCCCCTCCTTACTGCTGTCTGGACTTTCCTCTGCTATCATGTTTTAAGTGATTGCAGTAGCGGTCCTTCTCCCCAGAGCAAGCGTATTTTACTAAAATTGAGGGATTTAATCAAGTTTTAAGCTATCTCTAGAAGTTGTCTTCTGTCGACTAAAACTGTTTGTTCTTCCTCACCAATGAGTGAATTTCTTATATTAACTAAAGCTGCGTTTTGCTCTATAAGTATTACCCGAACTCTTGCGTATTGCTGTCTCTCACCATTAAATCCAAACTGCCGCTCTTCGATAGTTTCTCTTGTTATAAATAACATTTTTGATTTTCTACCATTTGGCAATCTGACGTGTGCAGATACATCTTCTCTTCCGGGATTATCATAGAAGGGCTCAAAAAGCATACCCTTTTCTTCAAGTTCTCGCCCTTCCTCAACATATTTTATGTACAATGCGGATCCATAAATTTCAACATCACAGGTTGAACATGTTCCTGTAAAGTCCTCATTTTGAAGTCGTTTTGAGTACGGAGCATAAAAATGGCCACAGGATAGGCAAGGCCGCGGAAAGTGATCCACTAATTCTTTTGGGTTGAATCTGCTAAAAAATCCTCTATGCCCTTCTTTCATGTGACAGATCTTAGCAGGTTTTACTGAGAAAAACAATTAAACTATTTGTTTGCGGAATAGCTGCGTTCGTTGATTTTGTTAAGGAAAAATTCAAGCATAAGTCTTATTGCAGCTGCAGCCGGCACTGCCAAGACAAGACCCAATATTCCTGCAATGTGTTCGCCTGCAAGCGCTGCAAAAAGAATAAGCACCGGATGAAGCTTGGCGATTCTTCCCATAACATGCGGCACGACAAAATAATCCTGAAACTGTCTAACAACTGTATAAACAATTGCAATTGTAATAGCTCCCCCAACAGGAGTCAGCCCAAAATTTACTTGGCCGTTGATAAGAACTGTTACTGCAGCTACAGTTCCTGCAACAATTGGCCCAATAATAGGAACTATTTCTGCAAAACCGGAAAAAACTGCAAGAATTAAAGCAAACCTAATTCCCAAAACAGTCAAGGCTACAAAAAGAACAGTTGAGACAAAAAAGATCATAAAAATCTGACCCCTTAAATAATCTCCAAAAACAGAATTTATTTTTCTAAAGAGTATTTCTATATCTACTTTATACTCCCGGGGCGCATACACTGCGAGTTTTTCAAAAATTTTTCCGCCGTCCTTTAGAAAATAAAAACCGGAAAACAGAAAAACCAAAAATCCAAAAAATCCAGATAGGGCTCTTGGAAAAAGAACAATTATCGATGAGGAGGTTAAAAACTTTGATTTTACAAATGAGTTAAGAAGGTCTTGGGCTTCCGGCTTAATCCAAAAAGGCAATTGATTTATCTGTTCGTAAAGAGTCGGGACAATATTTGAAGTAAACTTACGAAGTTCTGTTGATTCCTGAAGAACTTGTCTGGTAAGAATAGTACCCAACATAACTATGGCAGTTACAATTAAAGCATAGATAATAAGAACCGAAAGAGTTCTGGGAAGTTTGATTCTATGAGTTATAAAGTTAATAACAGGGTTTAAGACATAAGCAAAAATTGCTCCCAGAATAAAAGGGGTTAATATTGTTCTTTCGATATAAAAAAACCATAAGATAATAATTCCAAGTCCTATAAAAAATGCCGTCCTAAGTCTTATTGTCATAATCTAATAATATCATAGCAATAATATCAGCTGCTGGCGCTAGTGTATCTTTTGAGGGAAAATTTCCAGAATCTCATAGAAAAGTATAGAAACATTCCTCCAACCAGAAATGATATTAAAAACGCATTAAAAGACAAAAGTCCCATTGCGGCTTTTGCAGGAAATGTCACCATGACTCCTACCGGGATTATAAAAGTAATTATCTGCCTAAGTGGATTTTTGTAAATGTCTATTGGAAACCTTCCCATTTGTGTAAGATCTCTAAATAACCAGAGCGTATTATCAACTTCTGTTGTGAGTATGCCAATTGCAAGAACTAAAATATGAAAAGACATAGCTATTACGAATCCGTTTATTAGAAGTAGGAAATAAACCAAAATGTCCGGTGTTGTGATTGAACCGATATTTGAGAGGGCGACAAAAATAAATCCCACGGAAAGAGCAATGATAGGAACATCTAGCACATCGCTTCCGCCAAAAAGAAGACGGAGCAGTACCGGCACTGGCTTAGTAAGAAAGTAATCAAAATTCCCCGAGACTACATAGTTTCTGAATCTATATACTTCCCGCAGAAAAAACTGGGCAACGCTGTCAATTAAATTGAAAGTGATGTAAAAGAGTACAACCTGCCAAAGCGTATATCCCTGTATTGTTTGTGTCCTTGATGTTATTACCAGAAGAAAAAATAGAAAAAAGGTAAATCTTATAAGCTTTCCTAGAACAAAAAGCGCTGCCCCAAATCTTGACACAAATGCATTTTGGGAAACCATGCCAGTCATCATAAACCAAAGTTTTATGTATTTTACTAAACCTGTCCTACTTCCCATATGCCGTATAACTCTTAAGCCCCTTTTGCCAGATGGCTTTTACCATAAAATATATTGCAAAAACCCAAAATGCCGAGATAGAAAGTCCGGATAAAATTTCAAAGAGACTCAGCTGTCCAAGATAAGTTTTAATAGGAAAATACATAAGGTATGTAAAAGGCAGAAAGCGGATAATCTCATAAATTGTCTTAGGCAAGATATCTAGAGGAAAAAGGCCTCCTGCAAAAAACCCAAGAATGGTTATAAAGATGAATCGGGGTGCCCAGATCTCAGGACTCCAAAAACCAATAAGACCCAAGAGAAAATTTATAAAAAAATAAATAAAAATAGCTAGAATAACGGAGAGTATAAAAAATGAAATATAAAAAGGGTCGGTTTGTATAAAAAGCGAAGGTCGCAGAACCAGAAAAATCAAGGTAAGCTCAACTACAGAAAAACAGATGTTCATGGCTTTATCTCCTATATCTTTTGAAAACCAATATGAAAAATAATTGATGGGACGAATCAGGAAATTCATAAGATTACCGCTGTTTATTTCATTACCCACAATATAAGACCTCGATGAAAGAACCATAGACTCAAGCAGAAGCGTTCCCAAAATGTAAGTGGTAATAAGAGATTGACTGTATCCAAGAAAAGTCTTACCAGGAGGAATTACGACAGACCAGAGAAAATAAATGGTTAGTACCTGAATTATGCTTCTTACTCTCCACATAATAAAACTCGTTCTGTAAGTTAGTATTTCATCCCAGGTGTTTCTTGCAATCAAATAATATTTTTTCATCTTTTATTTTCTCTATATACTTTGGCTATTACGTCCTCTATTTGGGGACCCTCAATCGTAATGTCTTCAACCTGAAAGTTCTTAAGTATTGAGACAGCAATTAAGTTTGCTTTTTTGTTTGGAACCTCAAGAATAAGCTCCGGGTACTCAAATCTACTTACTCTACCAAGCCGATCAATTTTCTTAGGATCGGCATATTGAGTAAGCACTGCTCTTATTTTTTTATAAGGGGAGTACTTTTCGACAAGAGAGCTAAGCAGTCCGTCAAAAATAATTCTCCCAAAATTTATAATAATAACTCTTTTACAAAGCTCTTCAACATCTCCCATGTAATGACTTGTTAAAATTATTGTTGCTTTGTATCGAATATTGTATTCTTTTATAAATTCCCGAAGATTTCTTTGCATGAGGACATCAAGACCGATCGTTGGCTCGTCCAAAAATAGAACTTTAGGGGTATGAACTAAAGAAGCAATAAGCTCCATTTTCATTCGCTGTCCTAAAGACAATTTTTTTACCTGCACTTTTAGTAATTCTTTAACATTAAGAATTCTTGACAAGTCATCTAAAACTTCGTTAAATCTTTCACTTGAGATATCGTAGATTTCCTTGTTTAAAAGTAGCGAATCCATAGCTGGCAAATCCCACCATAGCTGGTTTTTTTGTCCCATAACAAACGCTATCTTCTTTAGGAATTCAGGATTTCTGTTGTATGGGACAAAACCCAAAACAAAAACTTCCCCAGATGTTGGAAACAATAATCCCGATAAGCACTTTAGTGTTGTTGTTTTTCCTGCTCCGTTGGGACCAATAAAACCGACTAACTCTCCTTCATTTATATTAAAAGAGACGTCGTTGATTGCCCTTACTGTTTCGTACTTCCTTATGAATAATGATTTTACAGAACCAGAAAATCCGGGTTCTTTTTTATGAACTTGAAAATGCTTGGAGAGACTAGAAACCGATATGGTCACAGCCTAAATTATAGCAGATAAATTAAATTCTCTTTTTAACAGAGGCTTTGCTTAAAAGGTGATTTTTTTATCTAACTGCCCTTTTAAGAGTTTTCCCTGGGGTAAAACCGGGTGCTTTTCTGGATGCAATGGTAATTTTTTCTCCGGTTTTTGGATTTCGGCCAATTCTTTCCACTCTATTTCTAATGCTGAAGGTTCCAAAACCAGTTATCACAACTTTTTCTCCCCGTTTTAAGGAATCTCGAATTGATATCACAAAAGCCGAAACTGCCTCTCTTGCTGCTTTATTTGTTAAGTTTGCTTTTTTGGCAACGATTTCAATAAGATCTTTTTTTGTCAAAATTTATCACCACCTTTGCAAAATGAAGATTAATTTAGATTAAAAATACAATGAAAACTAAACATTGTCAAGTATCAAATATTTGTAAAAATGGTATTTAAGACTAAAGATCAGACACTGAGGATACGGCTCTAAATTCTCTTATTGCAGTAACCTTAACTTCTCCGGGGACTGCCAGAGAGCGGCTTGCCTCTTCTCTTATCTTTTGTGCAACTATTGTAGTTTGGGCATCATCCAACTTTCCGGGATCTATAATTACCCTTAATTCTCTTCCTGCTTCAAAAGCATATGCATCCTCAACCCCTTCGTATTTTTTTGCAATTTCTTCCATCTCCTTAAGCCTTTTTGCATATTCCTCCACGTCCTCATATCTTGCTCCCGGTCTTGCTCCAGAAATTGCATCAGCAATATAAACTATAACAGACTCAATTGATGAAAAAGGCTTGTCTTCGTGATGTTCAAGTACGCAGTTTATTACAGGTTCTGGTATATTAAATCTTTTAAGAAGATCTACTCCAAGCTTTACATGACTTCCCTCTCCTTCCACGACTTTCCCTATATCGTGGAAAAGGCAGCCAAGACGGACAATATCTACATTTGCACCGATTTCATGGGCTATGTGGATTCCTATTTTTGTCTCTTCGAGGGTGTGGACTACCAGATTTTGTCCGTATGAAGTTCTAAATTTAAAACGGCCCAAAGTTGATAAAAGTTCTTTGGTAAGATTAAAAACCCCAACTTCGTGAGCAAGTTTCTCTCCTTCTTCAAACATTATTTTTTCAACTTCTTTTCTGGTCTGACCAACGATCTCCTCAATTCTAAACGGCTGTATTCTTGTATCTTTTATAAGTTTTTCCAAAGAACGCCTTGCAATCTCCCGTCTTACCTGATCAAATGATGAAAATCTTATAACACCTTCCTCATCCAAATCAACATCAACACCGGTTGCTTGTTCAAACGCCCTTATATTTCGACCTTCTTTTCCAATAATTCGGCCTTTTATGTCTTCCTCCGGAATTTTAACGGTGGATAAGGTAAATTCCGCAATATAATCAAGCGCTCCGTGACGCATGCTATCAATTAATATTTCCTGTGCTTTTTTATCCGCAGTTGCTTTGGCTTTTTCTTCTGCCTCTTTTATAATTCGGGCAACTTCCCGTGCTTCTTTTTCTTCTACTTCTAAAAGGAGTTCTTTTTTTGCTTCTTCCAAAGTCAAGGAGGAGACTTTTGAAAGTTTTTCTCTATATTCTCTTTTAAGCTCTGCGATCTCTTCTTTTTCTTTTTCAAGAGATTTTTTTTCTCTTTCGAGTTTTTCTTCTTTCTCTAAAAGCTTTTTTTCAAGATCTATAAGATCTTTTGGTTGTGATGCCATATCTTATTATTACTGAAGACAATAGAAGACCGCGTCAGACGCGGCTTATTTGATATTTGTCTATTAAGGGGTTTGAACTCATATTCTGTTAACCTCTTTTTGACAATTCTCTATTGCCTTTTTAAATTATACCACATCTTAGCAATTAGCAACTAGCTATTAGTAGCTGAGCTTAGTTTGCGAGGAACAAATTTTTTCGAAGGACGTCAAGCGAATTGCGGGTCCGAGAAAAAATTTTTGTTCCGAGCAGAAATTATTTATAGCTTTTAAATATCTCCTTTATAATATCGTAGTCAAATCCTCTTGAGGAAAGAAAACGGGCGATTTTTTGGAACTTTTTTTCTCTTGGAAGATTTTTGTATCTTGATAATCTTTTCTGGATTAATTTCTTTGCCGACTTTAAATCATCAATGGTCAATCGTAGATCGTCAATAACTTTTTCTATTAAATCATTGCTAACTCCCTTTTGTTTAAGCTCCATCTTTATTAATCTAAATGAGCGAGGTTTGAATGTTGTCCTTTGCTCAATCCACCATTTTACAAACTCCTCATCGTTTATAAAATTATTCTCCTTAAGTCTTAAGATTATTTTATTGATGATTTCCCCAGAGGTCTTCTTTTTTTTCAGCTTATCTCTTAATTCCTTTTCTGATCGGGGACGATATGAAAGGAAACGAAGGGTTTTATTGTAGAACTTCTCAAACTCATCCATGTCGGGGTACGGAGAGTCGAACTCCAGCCACACGGCCCCCAGCCGCGTATTCTACCGTTAAACTACACCCCGTTTTGCCTATTGTATTTTATCATAAAATTGTTAGAATGGGGTTGTTATGGCACGCGCCTCTCAAAAAATACATCCGGACGGTCCTCCCGAATCTTCAAAAAAACTTGACGCAATAAGACTAGCAATGGATCAAATAGAAAAACAATACGGCAGGGGTTCTATTATGCGATTCGGAGAAGCTGGCCAAAAATTTGATGTTTCTGTTGTTTCAACCGGCAGTCTCCCCTTAGATTTAGCACTTGGTGTAGGCGGAGTGCCAAGAGGACGGGTTGTAGAAGTTTTTGGACCAGAAGCGTCCGGTAAAACAACAATTTGTTTATCAATTATTGCCCAAGCACAAAAAAATGGAGGAGTTGCTGCGTTTATAGATGCAGAACATGCCTTAGATCCTTTGTGGGCAGAAAAAATTGGAATTAAACTAGACGAACTTTTAATTTCTCAACCCGATACAGGGGAGCAGGCGCTTGAAATTGCCGAAAGTCTTATTAGATCCGGAGGAGTAGATGTTTTGGTAATTGATTCTGTTGCAGCTTTGGTACCAAGAGCAGAAATAGAAGGAGAAATGGGCGATGCAATGATTGGGCTTCAGGCGCGTTTAATGTCGCAGGCTTTGCGAAAATTAACAGGAGTTATTTCAAAATCCAAAACAGTCGTTATTTTTACAAATCAATTAAGGCAAAAAATAGGAGTAATGTTTGGAAATCCCGAAATTACAACAGGCGGTCTTGCTCTTAAGTTTTATTCATCGGTAAGAATTGACGTAAGGAAAATTGAGTCTTTAAAAGATGGTGATAAAGTTGTAGGTTCAAGACATAGAGCAAAAATTGTCAAAAACAAAGTTTCAGCGCCTTTTAGAATCGCAGAGTTTGATGTCATTGCAGATTCGGGAATATCAAAAGAAGGCGGAATTGTAGATGTAGGACTTGAGATGGGAATTCTTCAAAAGTCGGGAGCATTTTTTAGATTCGGTGATTTGATGCTTGGGCAAGGAAGAGAAGCAACAAAGATATTCTTAAAAGAAAAGCCGGAAGTTGCTAAAAAAATTGTTGATGAAATTATGAAGAAGAGCCAGTCAAAAGGCACCCCTGTTGCTGTTGGAATAGAAGAAAAAGAATCCTCCTAAAAAATTTGACTTCGTAAAAGACTTTTTAAGTTGCATTTGATTCCCTTTTAAGATAAAATTATCTTTTACAAATATGGGTATGCCACAGCATGAAAGGGTAAGATTCATGGGAAGAACCGAACCCTTACGGAGAACTGAAATACTTAGCGAAGAAGAAATCCATCAAGAGCTTTGGGAAATTCTAAAAGGTCAGCCAAGAATTACAGTTGGATTTATTCCCGATGGGAACAGACGTTGGGCCAGGGGAAAATTTGGTCTTCTCGCACCTGTCGCACATAGATTAGGTCACAATAAAGGCACAGAAAAAGTAATTGGTATAGTACGCCATTTTAGAGAAGAGCTTCCTCCGATGAATTTAATGCCATGGGGATTTTCAACAGATAATTGGAACAGGCCTCAGGACGAAATAGAAGCACTTTTTCCACTGTTGACAGATACCGTAGAACTTATAACAAAGGAAGCAATGGAAGTTGATGGAAGAGTAATTCATATGGGAAGAAAAGATCCTTTGTACGACCAGGATGGGAACTTAATTGTCCCTGGATTACCCGAGCCCCTTAGGACAACTTTAAGTCTTGCCGAAGAGCTAACTCAGGGAAATAAAGGAGCGATAATTGCACCGGCAATTAATTATTCCGGGAGAGACGAACTGATAAGAATACATGAAAAATATCAACATGCAAAAGAAATTGGAGAGTTACTAAAAGATGCGCCATTTACTCCTAATATATGGTTTCGTTATGGAGATGACGGCGGAGCACTTGGAGAACTAACAGTTCTTATAAGAACTTCCGGAGAATATAGATCTTCAGCGTTTGGATGGAGAGCTGATTATGCAGAATTTAGAGTAATAGACAACCATTTGCCAGACATAACCACCTTGGACATTGAGCTTAAGATATTGGATTCCTTAAAAACCGAGAGAAGAGTGGGAAAATAATTTATCGCTTCGGCGATTGTCTTTTTCGCCTTGCTTTTCCGCCCATTCCAACCTTTCTTCTTTCCCTAACTCTTGCATCGCGGGTTAAAAAACCTTTTTTTCGTAAAATCGATCTATATTTTTCGCTGTCAAATTTTGAAAGTGCCCGGGAAATTCCAAGAATTAATGCATCAAGTTGGGAACTTGTTCCTCCACCTGAGACTTTTGCCGTAAAGGCATATTTTCCGAGTGTATTTGTTATATGAAGAGGCTCTTGGTATTTTGCTTTTTGTATTTGACTTGGAAAATACTCTTCGATTTTCTTGCCGTTTACAATTATATCTCCCTGCCTGCCGGCAGGCAGGCTTTTCTTAAGTTCGCTATTTCCATTTGGATAAAGCCTGACTCTTGCAACCGACTCTTTTCTCTTCCCAATAGCATAAATAAATTTGTTGTTTTTCTTTTGAATCTCTTTTTCTTTATTTTCTGTTTTTTTTCTTGGCATAGAATTTATTTTATCTTATCGCCATATGGATGGTTTTCGTCTCTGTAGACAAAAAGTCTTGTAAGCATTCTGTCTCTTAGTTTATTCTGCGGCAACATTCCTTTTACAGCGTGGCGTATAATTTCCTCTGGCTTTGACTGCTTAAGCTCTTTAAAAGTTCTGACCCTAAGCCCTCCGGGATATCCTGAATGTCTGTAATATTTTTTATTCTCCTCTTTTTTTCCAGTAACTTTTACGTTTTTTGCATTTATTACAACCACATAATCTCCACAATCTAAATTTCTAACATAATAAGGTTTTGATTTTCCCATTAAAAGTTTGGCAATCTCAGAAGAAATTCTTCCCAATATTTTTTTATTAAGGTCTATCAGATACCATGATCTTTTAATATCCGAAGCTTTCGTTGCTTTTGTCATTTTCATTTATTTTCTTTCTTCTTTCTTTTTTGCGATGAGCGTCTGCCCACTTGCGAAAGAGCTGAACGCCGACGCGGTTTATTACTTGAGGTTTTGTCTGACTTTCGTAGTCGGCGTTCATTTAGCGAAGTGGGTTTTGAGCCCTTGACACCGATCTTAGATTGACGAGCGTCTTGAGCAACGTGTGGTAGACGATCAGCGCTTACTCCCTCTACCCATTCCATTAAAACTATCGGAGCATGGTCTGAAACTCTTTTCGGAAGTTTTATTATTCTTGTGTATCCGCCCTGTCTGTTTTTAAATCTTGGGGTAACTTCACTAATTAACTTTTCTAAAGCATCGGGCGATAAAGATTTTGTAAGAAATCTTCTTGCATTGTCTTCTCCTTTTTTAACTTTTGTAATAAGTTTATCAATATTTCCCTTTATTGCTTTTGCTTTTGCCTCTGTTGTTTTAATCCGTTCTTTTAAAACAAGAGAGGACATTAGGCTTTTAAACAAAGCTTTTCTTTCTTTAATGTCTCTCTTAAACCTTCTCCCAAAAACATTTTTCTTCATACTTCAATTTCATTCAGTATGACCCTGAGCCTGCCGAATGGGTCATAAATAATAACCTCAAATCGCAAATCGCAAAGCTCAAAGCCACAAGGCAAATCTAAAATCTTTGAAGGCTTGAGATTTATAGATGTGGATTTGACATTTGAGATCTAAGGTTTAAGATTTGATTTATTCTGGTAACTCTATCCCCTTACTTTTTAGCTTATCTTGAATAATTGCAATTGATTTTCCTCCCATATTTCTCAAAGACATTAACTCTTTTCTTGAAGTAGAAAGAAGATCCAAGAAAGTTTCTATTCCTCCATTTCTTAAGCTGTTATATATTCTTGTGGGTAAATCCAATTCATCAATGGTGAGTCTTAAAATATTTTCTGGAATAGATGGCGCTAAGGAAGATATTTCCGCAGAAGAAGCTGTCTTTGGTTGATAAATCTGAGAAAAATATGAAGCAAGAATTCTACTTGTCTCATCTAACGCGGCTCTTGGTGAAATAGCACCATTGGTCCATATTTGAAGTGTTAATTTATCCAGATTTGTTTGTCTTCCTACACGAGTTGCAGAAACTTGATAATTTACTCTCCTAACGGGTGTAAAAATTGCATCGGTTGGAATAACACCTACTGTGGAAACTTTTCGCTCTTCGGAGAGAGAATATCCTAGTCCTTTTTCTACAATTAATTCCACATCAAGCTTTGCTTTCTTATCGGAAAGATATCCTAAATAATGATCTTCATTTGCTATTTCTACATCTTCTGAGAGATCAAGATCAGAAGCTGTAATTTTTTTAGGACCCTTAACAGAAAGTCTAATCGTGCTTGAGGTTTTTGAATCCAATAAGCGAAGATTTAATCCTTTTATATTAAGGAGAAAATCTACAATATTCTCTTTAAGTCCGGGTATCGTAGAAAACCTATGTCTTACTCCAGAAATCTTAACAGATGTTACCGAAGCTCCGGGAATGGAAGCTAAAAGAACTCTTCTTAAAGCATTTCCTAAAGTATGGCCATATCCTGGCTCAAGTGGCTCGAGTATAAACTCTCCAAAATCTTCTTTTACTTTTTCTTCTTTTACTTTTACAATTGGGTCAAGCATAAATAAGTATTCTAACACTATCTGGAATAATATTCAATGATTAATTGTAAATTAAAGGGCACTTGTAAATCTTCTTTTTTGGGAGATTTTACAAGTTTGCCAATATCTCCTTTTCTTTCCAAAAAAGGCAGCATTTCATTATTTTTCTCCTCTAAGATTTTTAAGACATTTGTTGATTCTTTAATCTTGGAAGAAAGAGAAATTACATCATCTATTTTAACTGTATATGATGGAATGTTTACTTTTTTACCGTTAACAAATACGTGTCTGTGGGAAACGAGCTGGCGAGCCATTGCTCTTGTTTTAGCAAAACCAAGTCTATAAACTATATTATCAAGTCGGGTTTCAAGAAGAGACATAAGAATCTCTCCTGTATCTCCTTTTTTCAAAGATGCGGAGTTGATTAGTCTCTTAAACTGTTTCTCCAAAATTCCGTATGTTGCCTTTACTTTTTGCTTTTCTCTAAGCTGAAGCCCGTAGTCCGAAAGCCTTCTATGTCTTTTTCGTCCGTGTTCACCCGGCGGAATATTAAGGCGTCTTTTAAGACTTGCGGAATTTTTATCTAAAATATTTATTCCCTCTCGTCTTGCCAATCTGTGTTTAGGACCTGTATATCTAGCCATATAACCTCGCTTCGCTCGGTAATAATCCAATACTACAAATTTCAAATACTACAAATATTTTAATTATTGGGTTATTGGTATTATTGGTATTTATTGGTAGTATTGGTATTATTTCTATCATATTCTCCTTTTTTTCTTTGGTCTTGGACCGTTATGCGGGATAGGCGTGATATCAGAAATTAAAGAAATTGATAAACCGCCTGTCTTTATTGCTCTAAGTGCCGAGTCTCTTCCCGATCCCGGACCTTTTATATAAACATCCACGGTTTTCAAGCCTTTTCCGACAGCTTTTTTAACAGCGCTTTCAACGGCAATAGTTGCAGCATAAGGAGTTGATTTTCTTGTTCCCTTAAATCCGGAAGAACCTGAAGATCCCCATGCGATAGTATCCCCCTTGCTATTTGTAATTGTGATCATGGTGTTATTAAAAGTTGCGGCAATATAAGCTCTTCCGTGATCGGATACCAAAGCTCCGGTCTTTTTTTTAGTTTTAGTTATAGTTATAGTTGAAGATTTTTTTGATTTTTTTTCTGCCATATACTATTTATTCTCTTTATTCTCCTTTAAAAGTCCCATTTTGGCCGCTACCTCTTTTTTGATTGCTCCTATGGTTACTCTTTTGCCCCTTTTAGTTCTGGCATTTGACCTTGTTCTCTGCCCTCTTACCGGAAGATTTCTGCTGTGACGAAGTCCTCTATATGCACCTATTTCCTTAAGTCTTTTAATATTTCCTAAAATATCTGCTTTAAGATCGCCCTCGAGCTTATAGCCCTCCAAAATCTTTTGAATTTTTCTCTGTTCTTCTTCGGAAAGGGTTTTTGTTCTTTTTGATGCTTCTACTCCAGCCTTATTAAGAATTTGATAAACATTGCTTTTCCCTACCCCGTAAAGATATGTAAGAGAAGCATCAATTCTTTTTTCATCTGGTATATTTACTCCCGCAATCCTCATATACTCCTTTCAGTCTTAATACTACAAATACTACAAATTTCAAATAAACAAATATTTAAATATTGGATTATTGGTATTTATTGGTAGTATTGGTATTATTTTTTTCATCCTTGTCTTTGTTTGTGTTTTGGATTTTCGCAAACAATACGAACAACGCCTCTTCGTCTTATTATTTTACACTTCATACATCTTGGTTTAACACTTGCCTGTACCTTCATATTATCAATTGAGAATTGAAAATGGAAAGTTGAAAATTATTTTTCAATTCTCAATTATCAACTCTCAACTCTCAACTCATTTATATCTATATGTAATTCTGCCTTTTGTTTTATCGTATGGAGTCATTTCAAGTTTTACCCTATCTCCTGGCAAAATTTTTATAAAATTCATTCTCATCTTACCCGAGAGATGGCACAGAACTACATCTCCATTTTCAAGCTCTACCCTAAAAAGGGTATTAGGCAACGCTTCTTTAACAACTCCATCCACCTCAAAAGATCCTTGATGAACCATAAAAATAAAATTCCTAATTAATCTAATTGACCTAATTTCTAAATTGGGATTTTCTTAGTTCAATTAGGAATTAGAAATTAGAAATTTTCAGCCATAATTATATCAAAGTTTCTAATAAACCGCAAGGCTAATTTGTTAAGATAAGCTGTCCCTTTTTTGTTATCGCGATCGTTTTTTCAAAAAGACCTGAAATACTTTTATCTTCGGTTGAAATAGTCCACCCATCGTTATTTGAATAAGTGACGCCGCTTTTACCCATGTTATATATAACCTCGATTGCTATAGTCGTACCATTTTTGAGAAGAGGCGTTTTTTCAACCTTAGTTGCTAAAAACCCCGGAACTTCCGGCTCTTCATGAAGACTTTTTCCCACTCCATGACCGACTAAGCTACGGACTACCGAATAACCAGTTCCCTCAACAACATCTTGAATGGTTTTTGATATATGACCTATTCTATTCCCTACTTTTGCAACTTTAATTGCTTCTTTAAGCGCCCTCTTTCCTGCATCCAGAAATTTATCGATCTCATCCTTTGAGTTTTGAGTTTTGAGTTTTGAGTTTTGAGCTGAAACCCGAAGGGTTTCTGCCATATCTGTATGGAAACCTTTATAAAAAACTCCGCAATCAATTCCAACTACATCCCCGGCTTTAAACTTATAACTTGTTGGCACGCCGTGCACCACAATATCGTTGGTTGAAACGCAAGTAGAATACTTATATCCTCTAACCTTTTTAAAGCCTGGTTCTGCGCCTTTTTGTCTTATTAATTTTTCTGCCAATTTATCTAGTTCAAGTTCCGATACTCCAGGTTTTACATTTCTTAAAACCTCGGTTATAACTTCTGCTAAAATCTTTCCCCCCCGGCACATTTTTTCAATATCTTCACTTTTTTTAATATCGATCATTTATTTTTATTCAAGATTTTCATGATTTCATTGTGTATTTCATTTTCTTTTCTTTCTCCATTAATTTCAACAAGAACTCCTTTACTCCTAAAATAATTAACAACTGGCAATCTTTCTTGTCCTTGCACTTTAAGTCTTTTTTTAATAATCTCAGGGGCATCATCAGGCCTACCTATTCTTTCCTTCTTTTTTCTTCTCCTTATAACCTCCTCATCTGGTACATTAATAAAGAAAACTCTATTTACAGAGAGTGAATTTTTAGACAAGTAAGAGGAGAGTGTCTTTAGCCCATCCTCTCTTTCTGGAAAGTTATCAAGAATAAAACCTTCTTTACTTTTATCCATTTTCTCTTTAAGAAGTGGAAGCTTAATTCCTATGGGAATATGGAGTCCCCTCATACTATATTGTTCAAAGGCCTCTGCTATTTTTTTATTACCTCTATCACGCGCTTCACGGATAAGAGCCCCCATAGAGAAAACTGGTAGATTAAGTCTTTCTCCTAAAAGTCTTGCTTGATCTCCTTTTCCTGAAAATGGTGGTCCTAAAAATATAATTATCATATTTATGAAAGCTTAATCGAGCCTAAAAACTCAGCTAAATTATTTTTAAATTCATCTAAGCTTTTATTATTCTTAATGTAATAATCTGCTTTTCTTAGACAGGCAAGAACTTGAAGCCCTGTCTGTTTTTGACCCAATCCCATATCTCTTTTGTCAAGTTTCTGAAAAAGTTTCCAAGTTAATTTCTCTCTTCTTTTAAGATTTTTAAGTCTTTCAAATCTAATTTTTTTGTCTGCAATAATCGCAAGAAGTATAAAGTTTTTTTCTTTTCTAAGTCTTTTTACTTCTCCAACATTTCTTATTCCATCAATTACTGCTTTTTTAATTTTTTCTTTTTTGATGTAATCGACTGCTTTTTCTGCTAAAACTCCATTTCCAAATTTTTTTCTCCACTCATTTCCAATGTCCTGAAGAATTTTCCTTGTGATTTCTTTAAAACCGTGTCTCCCTGCTTCTTCTTCTAAAAAGAGCGCTAAGGTTATTTTTTTAAACCCTTTTGACTCAAGAAAGGAAGCTGCTAAAGATTTCCCGCTTCCAAACCCACCGGTTATCCCAATAAGAAGACCCTCAGCTCCCATTAATTTTGTGTAGTATTTCTTTATTAATCTCTTTAATTAATTTTTCTCCGTCTATCTCTATAAGCGTTCCTTTTTTTCTATAGTAATCAAGAACTGGTTCTGTAACTCTATGAAAAAGCTTAATTCTTCTTGCGATCGCCTTTGGAGTTTCATCTTCTCTGCTCTCTCCATTTCGAAAACTTAATCTTCTTAAGGCTTCCTCGTCGGAAACTTTAAGATAAATTACTTTATCTGCTCCATCTTTAAAAAACTCCGCCTGACTTAAAGTTCTTGGAAACCCGTCCATAATATAACCGTCTTTATACTCTGGCCGCTTTAAATATTCCGCAACAACAGCAAGAGTTTTTTTACCATGGATAAGATAACCTGCATTCATAACTTCTTTAACATACCTTCCAAACTTCGTTTTTTCTTTTGCCAATTCCCTAAAGATATGTCCTGTAGAAAGGTAAGGAATTTTAAGTTTCCTAGACAGTAGATTCCCCTGTGTTGATTTTCCTGCTCCCTGAATGCCGATTAATACTATTTTCATAGATTCGATTTCACTCACTATGACCCTGAGCTTGGGCTTCGACTGAGCTCAGCCGAATGTCCCGAATGGGTCATCTTGAATAAGCGTCGTAATTTCTCATTACAAGCTGTGCCTCAATTGCCTTTATTGTTTCAAGAACCACAGATACCACTATTAAAATTCCTGTTCCTCCCAAAATGAGATTTTGAATATTAGTAAATGATTGAACAACTGTAGGAAGTATCGCGATAACGCCTAAAAATATTGCCCCCACTAAGGTAATTCTGGTCAAGATATAGTTTAAATAGGAAGCAGTGGGTATCCCGGGTCTTATGCCTGGAATAAATCCTCCATACTTTTGGATTTCATCGGCAATCTTTTTCGGACTAAAAATAACTGCTGTATAAAAATATGTAAATCCTACTACGAGAAAAAAATATAACCCGTTATATAATATACCGGTTGGGTTAAACCACATTGCAACTGTTGTTGCGACATTACGAAGAGCCTCATTACTAGAAGCAGATAAATAATTTGCAATAAGCGAAGGCATCAAAACTAAAGATACTGCAAAAATGATAGGAATAACTCCAGCCTGATTTAACCTTAAAGGAAGATGTGTTGATTGACCGCCGTAAATTTTATTACCTCGAACGCGTTTTGCATAATAAACTGTTATTTGTCTGGTTGCTTCATTTATTACAACAATTGCTGAAATTACTATCAATCCCATTACCGCAAAAATTAAAATGTTAACGATATTTTCGGCGTTTATAGTTGATACTGTTTGTCCAAATACAACCGGAAGCCTTCCTACTATACCTGCGAAAATAAGAAGAGATATCCCATTTCCTATTCCTCGTTCTGTAATCAATTCGCCAAACCACATTAATAAAATAGTACCTGCAGAAACAGTAACTATAAATGCTACTAGTTCAACCGAGGGTAAAAGTTTTATAATTCCCTGACTCCTAAGTAAAGCATACATACCTATTGCTTGCAAAGCGGCAAGAGGAACCGTTAGCATTCTTGTATATTGGTTAATTTTTTGTCTCCCTGTCTCTCCTTCTTTTGACAACTCTTCAAGCTTAGGAAAAACCATCGTCAACAGCTGAAGAATAATAGAAGCATTAATGTAGGGATTAAGACCCAGGGCCATAACAGAAAAATTCGCAAGGGTTCCTCCTGAAAAAATATCCAGAAGTCCTAAAAATTGATTCTGGGCAAAAAGAGCCTTAAGCTGGGCGACATTTACGCCGGGGACCGGAATATGGGCAAAAATTCTAAAAACTACGAAAATTACTGCTGTAAATAAAAGTTTCGATCTTACGTCTGGTGTTTTAAAACTGTTTTTGAAAATCGACAAAAGATTTTTCATTTTATTATACCTTACCGCCTGCCGCGTCAGACGCAGTTTTGCGCGACATTGAGTCACGTTCGACGTGGCCGCCTGCTTTTTTAATTTTTTCTGCTGCGCCTTTTGAGACAGGAAGCTTAACAGTTAATGGAACTTTTAGATTTCCTTCGCCTAAGATTTTTACCCCATACATCTTAGCATCTTTTTCATCAACAATTCTATTTTTAATTAAAGTATCAATATCGACCGCACTATCTTTCTTAAGTAAATTTAGAACCTTAATATTTATTACCACTGGCTTTTTCTTAAAAACTTTATTTCTGCCTTTTCCGCGCCTAAATGGCAGTCTTTTAATAAGCGGGAGGGCTCCTCCTTCAAATGAAAGAGGTATTTTACCCTTTGCTTTTTGACCCTTGGTTCCGCGTCCTCCGGTCTTTCCCCGACCTGATCCGTGTCCCCGGCCGAGTCTTTTCTTTGAAGATTTTTTTATTTTTTTTAATTTATTTAAAGCCATTTCAGTTCTCCTTCAGTCTTTTGTATCGCTGCGTTAGTTTTATTAAAGCTTCTATTGTTGCATAGACATTGCTTGCTTGGTTTTTCGTTCCCAAAACCTTAGATGAAATATTTTCTATTCCTGCTGCCGTAACAACACTTCTTACTGCCCCTCCTGCGATTACTCCGCTCCCCGGAGGCGCAGGTTTTAACAGAATTTTTGCTGCTCCAGATTTAATATCGATTCTAAAAGGAATTGTACCTTTAATAATTGGGACTTCTATTAAATGCTTCTTGGCAATTGATATTCCTTTTTTAATTGCCAATGAAACATCCGGAGCCTTGCCAAGTCCAACCCCGACTTTTCCTCTTTTATCTCCAACAACCATTAAAACCGAAAAGCCAATTCTGTTTCCGCCTTTTGTTTTTTTGGAAACTCTATTTACCTGAATAATTTTTTCTTCGAAATTATTTTCTTTTTTTTGTTCTTCTGTTGTTTTATCTGTCATTAAAATTTAAGTCCCCCTTCTCTTGCCCCTTCTGCTACTTTTTCTACTCTTCCGTGATATGCGTAGCTTCCTCTGTCAAAAACCACAGTCTTTATTTTTTTTCCTCGTGCAAGTCTTGCCAAAAGAAGGCCTAACTCTTTTGCTTTACTTGATTTATTCCCTTTTATATTTTCTCCTAGATTTTTTTCTGAAACACCCAAAATCGTTTCTCTTTTTTCATCATTAATAAGCTGTGCGTAAATAAATTTGTTAGATCTATAAACAGAAAGCCTTAGCCGCGCCGAAGAGCCTTGAACTTTTGACCGAACCCGTATTTTTCTTCGTAATTTTTTATTTTTCATATTTTATTTTTTATTTTATTTAGCTGTCCCTACTGCCTTTGCAGCCTTTCCTGCCTTTCTTCTTATAATCTCTCCCTTATATTTAATCCCCTTTCCTTTGTATGGCTCAGGCGGCCTAATGGCTCTTATTTTTGCTGCAGTATTTCCAACCAGCGCCTTATCGATTCCCGAGATAATAATAGAATTATCCGAAACCAGGAATTTGATACCCTCATCCGGACTAACCTTAACAGGGTGAGAAAAACCAAGAGAAAGCATTAAATCTTCGCCGGATACTTGGGCCCTATATCCAACTCCGGAAAGTTCCAGTCTTTTTTCAAATCCCAAGGATACTCCGGTTATCATGTTTGAAATTATTGATCTTGTCAAACCAAGCAGCGCTCTTGAGCTATCTGCTTGCGGGTTTTTCTCGGAAAGCTCTACTCTTCCATCCAAAACTTTTACCGAAATCCCCTGCGGAATTTTAAAAGTTAAGGTTCCTTTTGGTCCAGTAACCTTAACTGCTGCTCCCTCCATAGAAACAGTTCCTCCTTCTTTAATATCGACTGGTTTTTTTCCTATCTTAGACATATTGTTATGTTAAATAACAACCCTGAGCGTTAGTCGAAGGGCTGCTACCAAACTTTAAATAAAACCTCTCCCCCTAAATTCTTTTTTTCAGCTTCGTGTCCTGTTAAAATTCCTTTGCTTGTTGAGAGAACAAAAATAAACATTCCTTTTCTTTGGCTTGCATTTATATTTTTCGACGGCATATATACTCTAATAGAGGGTTTTGAAATAATCTTAACATCTGTTAAAACAGGGATTCTGTTTTTGTATCTTATCTTAAGACTCAGAATTTTCTTTTTATCAACGGCCTGTTCTTTAACTTCTTCTAAGAATCCTTCTTTTTCCAGAACTTTTGCAATTTCTTTTGTAATACGGGTATACGGAACAAGAATTTTTCTTCTTCGTGCCAATGCCGCGTTTTTTATTCTAATAATAAAATCGGATACTGTATGATTCATAGTTCGACTAGCTCACTACCAAGTTGCTTTAAGAACTCCCGGAAGTTCTCCCTTAGATGCTCTTTCTCTAAAGCAAATACGGCATAGACCAAAACGCCTCATATAAGCCCTTGCTCTCCCGCAGATACTGCATCTGTTTCTTTCTCTTGTTGTAAACTTCTGTTTCTTCTCGAATTTTACTATGCTTGATACTTTTGCCATATTTATTTTTTAAACGGCATTCCCAAAGCCGAAAGTAACTTAAAACCGTCCTCTCTGTCTTTTGCACTTGTTACAATACTTATTTCAAGTCCTTGTCCGATTAAGGCCGCGTCCATTTTACCAACGTCTATCTCAGGAAAAATACTAAATTCCCCAAATCCAAGAGTATAATTACCCGACTTATCAAAACTTTCCTTTCTTATCCCATGAAAGTCTCTAAGTCTTGGCAATATTATATTTACAAGTTTTTCAAAAAAATTAAACATTCTCTTCCCTCTTAAGGTTACCACAAGTCCAATTTTATCGCCCTCTCTTAATTTAAAAGTGGCAATAGATTTCTTCGCAGCCGTAATTTTTGGTTTTTGTCCTGTAACGGCCGACAGTACCGAAAGTACAATCTCTAAATTTTTCTTATCAACTGTTGCATTCTTAACCCCGGCATTTATAACAATTTTTGAAATATTAGGAACAGCCATAGAATTTTTGATCCCTAAATCTTTTTGCAATTTCGGTGTAATTTCTTCTTTAATTCTTTTTTTAAAGTCTGCCATATCTATATCTCCTGACTACATTTTTTACAGATTCTAGTTTTATTCCCATCATCTATTTTATAGCCAACTCTGGTTGGAAGATGACATTTTGGGCATACAAGTTTCACATTTGATGCGTGTAAAGGTTTTGTTAAGGTTATTATCTCAGACGGCTGCTTTTGGGACCTTGTCTTTAAATGTCTCTTATACAAGTTGACGTTTGGGATAATAACTTTATCCATTTTTGGGAAAACTTTTTCTATTTTCCCTGTTTTCCCTTTATCTTTTCCTCTTACAACTTTTACTTCGTCTCCTTTTTTTAATTTCATATGCTTATTACCCTGAGCATTTGCCGAAGGGTTATAAAACCTCTATTGCCATACTTGCTATTTTTGCAAATCCTCTTTCTTTTACCTCCCGCGCAACAGGACCAAAAATTCTTGTTGCTCTTGGATTTTTATCTTTTATATTGTCGATTACTACTCCAGCATTGTCCGAAAACCTTATATACGATCCGTCTTTTCTTTTATACTCTTTTCTGGACCTAACCAATACAACTTTTACCATCTCCGAAGCCTTTACCTGCCTTGAGGATGTTGCCTCTTTAACTACGCAATTTAAAACGTCTCCTAAGAATCCAAACTTTCTCTTTGATCCTCCATAAATATGAATGACCATAAGAGACTTTGCGCCTGAATTATCTGCTGATCTTAAAATACTCCTGTGCTGAATCATTATTTAATTACCTCCATTATTTTAAAATGCTTGCCTTTTGACATAGGCCTTGTTTCTACAATCTTTACTTTATCTCCCGCATTTACAGACTGTCCTGCCGTATCAACTTTAAATTTCGTGCTTCTTTTAAGAAGCTTTTTGTAAAGCGGGTGAGGCTTTTTTCTGGAAACCTCTACTACGACAGTATTTTGCATTTTAGCTGACACGACTATTCCTTTAAGCATTTTTTGCATTTTCTATTAATTCCTCCTTTTTCATAGACAAATCCTTCTCCCTCATTTCGGTTAAGATTTGAGCGATTTCTTTTCTTTTCCAAAATATAGATCTAACATTTTTAAGCTTATTCTGAGCTAAATCTTGTCTTGTCAAAAATAGTTCATTTCTTTTTTCCAAAAGTATTTTGGCAAGCTCGTCTATTGTCTTAGCAAATAATTCTTTTTTATTTTTTTTCTTCACTTTTTTTACTCCTTGTCGATAATTAATGTTTTGACGGGCAGTTTATGCGATGCAAGACGAAGTGCTTCATGAGCCGCGTCTTTAGAAACTCCGCCCATTTCAAAAAGCATTCTCCCCGGTTTAACCGGCGCTACAAATTCGTAAACGTCTCCTTTTCCTCCGCCCATTCTTGTTTCGGCCGGTTTTTTTGTAACAGGCTTATCCGGAAAAATTCTAATCCAAACTCTTCCTCCTCTTTGAATATAATGGGTAATTGCACGTCTTGCCGCCTCAATTTGTCGGGACGTTACCCAGGCAGATTCCAGTGATAAGATGCCAAACTCGCCGAAGGCAAGTTTATTTCCCGAAGTCGCATTTCCCTTCATTCTTCCTCTTTGTTGTTTTCTATATTTTGCTCTTTTTGGAACTAACATAAACTCCTTATTTTTCTCCTTTATTTATCCAGACTTTTACTCCTATATATCCTTTTTTAGTAAGGGCAGGAACACTAGCAAACTCAATATTTTCCCTAATGGTAGACAAAGGAACTTTGCCTTGTTGAAGTTTTTCTCTTCTTCCAATCTCTGCTCCTGCGATTCTGCCAGACAAAACAATTCTCACACCCTTGGCTCCTGCTCCCATGACTCTGTTAACAGCCTGGTTTATAACTCTTCTATGAGGTAACCTTTTTAAAAGCTGATCGGATATGCTTTTTGCAACAAGATATGCATCAAGATTTGGCTCCTTAACCGGTTCAATTCTAATATCAAGCTTTGCGACATTTTTTCCATCTTGTTTTCTAGGAAGAATAGAAAGTAGAAACTTTCTTAAATCTTCCATTCCGGTTCCTGCCCGTCCAATAACCATTCCGGGCCTTAAAACATAAACAATAAGCTTTATGCTATTGATAGAACGCTCTATTTCGATATTTGAAATTCCGGCTCCCTCAAGCTTCTTCATTAGAGCTTCTCTTAGCTTGTAATCTTCGAGCAGAGTCTCTTTATAGGTTTTATCTTCAAACCAGCGACTGCCCCAGTTATAAACCGGCCCAAGTCTTAAAAGCCTTGGATTAATTTTTTGTCCCACGTTTTGCTCCTTTCATCGCAGAATTTTGAATTTTGTCCGCCAGTTGGCGGATTGAATTTTGAATTTTATCGTCCGTAAGGACGATCTTTATGTGGCTGCTTCTCTTTTTATATGGGTGAGTTCTCCCTCTTGTAGACGGCCTGAATCTTTTAAGAGCCGGCCCTTCCATAATTTCTATACTTTTTATAAAAAGATCTTCTTTCTTAGCACCTCTATTTATTGCATTTGCCACCGCACTTTTTAAAGTCTTCTCAATTGGATTTGCCGCTCTCTTTTTAAGAAGAGGAAGGGTAATAAGCGATTTGTCTATTGAGTCTATTTTG
The DNA here is from genome assembly GCA_001782475.1 of Candidatus Levybacteria bacterium RIFCSPLOWO2_01_FULL_38_21. Taxonomy (GTDB): domain Bacteria; phylum Patescibacteriota; class Microgenomatia; order Levybacterales; family UBA12049; genus 2-01-FULL-38-21. The sequence continues at coordinate 25,892 of MFOT01000021.1, forward strand.
CGGATAGAATCCGCAATCAATCTCACTTTTCTTGGCCCCATTCTTACTGATTTTGCAACTGCTGTATATTCCATATTAGTCATTAGTTATGTTTTAGAAATTTCTCTTGCCACAACTCTACCGTGACTCCTAAATGTTCTGGTCGGCGCAAATTCTCCAAGCCTATGTCCTACCATCGCCTCAACGATAAAAACATTTATAAAATTCTTTCCGTTGTGAACCGAAAAAGTGTGTCCCACAAACTCCGGCGGAATTTGGCATGCTCTTGCCCATGTTTTTATAGCAGCCTTTTCTCCAGTTCGTTTTTGCGCCATTACCTTTTTCATTAACTTGGGGTCGATAAACGGCCCCTTCTTACTCGACCGTGACATTTGGACTCCTTCCGCTTGAATCTGCAGTTCTAACCCAAATACCTTTTTCGTTTGGTATTATGTTTCCTTTATGATCAACGGCAACATCTAGAAAGTACTTGACACCCACTTGTTGAAAAGCTCCACATATTGCTTCAACATTCCCACCACTTTCTGCATAGGCATTGGCATTCAATACTTGATAGTATTCTTCACCATCAGCATTATTAATGCCTGACGCAGTTCCAATTGATGACATTCTAAGTGTTTCCTTCTGAATAACCATTATTTCTTTCTCCTTTGCAAAATGTATTTGTTTGAATATTTATTTTTTCTCCTTGTTTTCCCAACAGCTTTTCTTCCTCTATACGTCTTAGGAAACGCCATGCCGATTCCTGTTCTTCCTTCTCCTCCTCCGTGAGGATGGGATCTTGGATTTTGCGCAACTCCCCTTACGGTCGGGCGAATTCCCATATGCCTTTTTCGCCCGGCACTTCCAATAACTTCATTTTTCCAATCTATATTCCCCAAATTTCCTATAGTCGCAAAACCAGAGCTCCTTATTTTTCTTACCTCTTTTGACGGAAGTCGTAAGTGGACATAGCCATCTTCATGAGCTGCAATCATTGCAGAAGTTCCCGCTGCTCTTGCCATTTGTCCCCCTCTTCCCGGAGTAAGTTCTATATTGTGAACAAATGTTCCAATTGGAATTTGGGAAAGCAGCGTAGCATTTCCGACTTTAAGATCCGCCTCTTTTCCCGAAACCACAACATCATTTAATTTAAGTCCTTCGGGGCAAAGAATATATCTTTTTTCTCCATCCTCATATTGAATTAGCGCAACATCGCAGGTTCTGTTTGGATCATACTCTATCGAAATAACCCTTCCAGAAATTCCTATTTTGTCTCTTCTAAAATCGATTGCGCGCAAAAATCTTTTGTGTTCTCCGCCCTGATGCCTTACCGAAACATGTCCCAAGACATCTCTCCCTGATTTTTTCTTTTTTATAGTCTTAAGTTTTTTCATAATTAAACAAGCCAATCCTTCAGCGCGTTTGAGATTGATCTTGCGAAGCGTCGAATAGATCAATCTTTTGCCCTGGCTTAAGCTTAACGATTGCTTTTTTAAAAGACGGCAGGGCAACTTCTATTCTTTTTGCGCCAAATCTTCTTTTCTTTCCTTTAATTATTGTTGTTGCTACAGACAAAACATCAACCTTAAATCTCTCTTCGATTTCCTTTTTAATCTGTTTTTTATCTGCTTTTTTAGAAACTTTAAAGGTAAACTTTCCTAAGCCTGCATTGTTCATAGATTTTTCCGAAATAAGAGGAGCTATTATAATATCCCGATTCATTGATTTCCTCCTTTAACAAAATGTTTTTCTACTGCCGAAACTGCATCTTTCATAAAAAGAATTGAATTATTATCCAAGACTTCATATGTATTAAGTAAATTTGCACTAAGAATTTTAAGTCCTTCAATATTTCGTGCTGCCCTATGGGCATTTTCAAAACCATTTTTCTTTTTATCTGGCGTTACTAAAAGAATGTTTCTTTTCTTTGAATCAAAACTAAGTTTTTTTATAACTTGCGCCATAATTTTTGTTTTTGGCTCTATCTTTTCAAGTCCTGTTACAACTCTGATTTCTCCATTGTTTTGTTTAAAAGAAAGTGCAGAAAAAAGAGCGGCCTTTTTCATTTTCTTTGGCATCTTCAAGGAATAATCTCTTGGTCTTGGGCCAAAAACAATTCCTCCTCCGACAAAAATTGGAGCTTTTTTAGAGCCATGTCGCGCCCTTCCAGTTCCTTTTTGTCTCCAAAGCTTTCTGGTTGAGCCTCGCACTTCTCCCCTGGTTTTTGTTGATGCTGTTCCCATCCTCTGATTTGCAAGATAGACTCTAACAGCTTGAGCCATCAAACTCTCATTTACTTTTGCGCCAAAGATTGCTTTTGGTAAACTAAGTCTTGAGACAATCCTCCCTGAGGTATTATAAACATCCGCAGTCACTTTCTGTGTTCTCTTTTTTTTCTGGGCCCCAGTGGTTACAGTTTTTTTATTCAATACTTTTCTTGTCCTGCGGAGCGGGATCTGGCTTCGCGAGACAACCACAGAATCACTGAGTTTTTTTGAATCACTGAGGCTCTTTTTTATAACTTTTGATTTTCTAACCGGCATATTCTACTTCCTCCTTTTCTTATCTTCCTTATTTTTTTCTTTAATTGAATCCTCAATGGAGCTGGGAGTCAATTCACTCTCGGATGAACTGAAAGTCGGCTCTTTATTGCCTGTGGGTTTTTCATCAGCCTCTAATTGCCGACTTTCACTTAGCGAAGCGGGTTCTTCGCTATTATTTTTTTTAAAATCTTGCTGAGCGTCATCCGAAGTGGATTGGCGACCAGCGATATTATCTGACGTTTGTTTTGCTTCTTCCTGGCGAGCGTCATCTGAGGTGGGCAAGCTTCCAGCGGAATCTGAAAGATCACCAGCGATTTTTGCCTCTTCTTTATAAAGCGGGACAAACTTTTTATTTTCCGAAACCTTTTTAACCATTATCAAACTATCCTTTCCGCCCGGAACCAAACCCTTCACCAAAATTGTATCCTCTGATACATCAACAATTTCCAAATTTTTAATCGTTACTCTTTCGTGACCCATTCTTCCTGCCATTCTTTTTCCTTTGTAAACTCTTCCGGGTGTTGTTGTTTGACCTATTGATCCCGGCGCTCTTTCTCTGTCTGACTGTCCATGGGTCCTAGGTCCTCCTTTAAAATGATGTCTTTTTACAACTCCTGCAAACCCTTTTCCCTTAGAAATTCCTGTTACATCAATTACATCTCCTGGCTTAAAGACTTCCGTAGCATTTATTATTTCTCCTAAGTTTGGCAAAGAATCCTCATTGTTTAATCTTATTTCCTTCAAAAATTTAGGGGCTTTTGGTAAACTTGCCCTTTTAATATGTCCCAGTAGTGCTTTATTCGCCTTTTTTCTTTTTCCAAAACCAAGTTGAATCGCAGAATAATTGTGCTTGTCTTTTGTTTTAACCGCAACAACCACGTTTCCTTTTACCCAAAGCCTAGTAACAGGAATTCTAGTTCCGTCCTCAAGAAACTTTTGCGACTGATCTATTTTTTGTCCAAGTATTGTTTGTACTCCCATAAATTTATCCTGAGCAAAGTCGAATGGACAACAAAAAAAGCGACCACATAGAGTCGCTTTGACTTTATAAAACCCTATGACTCTATTATGTAGCCAAAAACACCTCCAATCGGTTCTTTATCATGACTTTATTAAATGTAATTATATAACGAGCCCACCCCAAATGCAATATACGGCATCAAACAAGTAATCCTGAGAATAGGTATCTTGAGAATTAATGTTTCTAGACAGTTTGCTCATAAAGCAAATGTTCTTGCACCTGCCGGAGCTTTTACTTGCGCTGTCGTGACAACTTGTTCTTTTACATTATCAACGGGAATTTCTTTTCTTTCTTCAGCCAAACATTCAATAGCAAGTTCTATCCCTTTTTTTATGCTTTTGAGGACTTCATCAATTGTGTCGCCATAGTCGGCAACTCCAAGAGTTGGACAAAAAGCATTGTAGACGATTTTTTTACCTGTCTTTTCCGGCTCAATAATAATTCTGTAATTTAAAACTTGTGTTTGCATAAGTTTATTATCTCACTTAAATCTTGCCGAGGCAAGACCAAAAATTAATCCCTAATTATCTTTCAAGATATTTCAAGATATTTCAAGATATTTCAAGATTTAAATTTAGAACCTGAGGAGTCCCAAAGGCGATCTACATCTTAATCTCAATATTCACTCCTGTGGGGAGTTAAATGAATAAGACTGGGTCTTGACGTGCTGTATAGAATTATATATAATGTAAAAAGTTAGAAAGTTTACATTTTTACAATTTATGAAGACAGGAAATATCGCGCAAAGACCAAAAGAAGAATGGC